>JBCCQU010000008.1:0-15762 GCA_039208875.1 Planctomycetota bacterium | reverse complement strand
CCATCTCACCGGTCATCGGCTCGTCCATCTCGCCGACCATGGTGAGGATCTTGCCTTCGCGGTCGAGGTTGCCGGTCATGGTCATCATGCCGGTGCCGAGGTTGTCGAGCCACGTCGTCTGGAACTGCTTGCGGATGTTGTTGTAGCCGGTGATACCCATGCCGGTGACGGGCATCTGCATCATCTCGTAGTTGAGTTGATCGCGAACATACCGGCCATCCATGATGACTTCGCTTGTCGCGGTGCCCTTTGTCACAGTCGGCTGGCCGGTGGGTGACATCATGAGCGTCATGGTGATGTCCCAGTCGCCGGCGAACGCAGCGAGCCAGTCGTGCGCCACGCCGGGCTGTGCCGATTCGATCCACTTAGCCATGGCTGCTTCCATCGCAGCCGGGTCCTGCATGCTGCTGAACATCTCGTCGGCATACTTCTTGCCAAGTGCGTCGGGGTGATCATTGAAGGCACCGGCACTCACCGCACCGGCCACAGCGGCGCCGGTAACGAATGCTGCCAAGACCAGTGGCTTAGCGAGTGAGCGGGCGAAGAACGCGGGGCTGCTGGCGGGCATGGTGTGGCTCCCTTGCGATGAGTGTGAGACGTGACGCACCGAGCGTGCGCCACTCCTCAGCATGACGCTTGGTCGCACCAATCGCAAGCGGCAAGTCGGATTCAGACTCGAAACTTCCCGAAGACAGCATCACCCGACGATCGTCGATCCTCACCTCTTTGCCACCAACCCTTTCCTGTCGTCCTTCCTTGCTTGCTTTCTTGAGGTCTTCGTAGCCTTCGCGTTCAATCGCCTTTCCCTTCCGCGATCTCCGCGCAAACCTCTGAGCCTCCGCGTTGAATGATCGCAGCACTCCGCGTCGAGCGTCTCGCGATCAGCCTTCGACCCCAGCCTGCTCAGCGAGCCAACCCGTCGCGAGCGTGGCGAAGGCATCGCTCGATTCGCCCTGGCCAAAACGCTGAAAGCTCATGATGAGCGAGCGGTGCACCGTGAAGGCGTGGTCCATGCCGGGGATGATGACGAACTCCCCCGCATCGTCGAGCGGGCTGTGCAGGTCGACCACGGTGGCTGCCATTTTGTGATCGTGTAATGAGGCGATCCAGTCGAACTCGCCGTGCACCGCCAGCAGTGTGCCGCCGCTGCGCGCATAGTCCGCCCACGCGCCGATGATGTTGGCGTCATCGAGCTCTTGATGAAACGTGTAGTGCCGACCGGCGGGACGCTCGAGATCGAGCCCGGTCAGAAGCTCGGCTGCGGGCAACGCTTCGAGCACTTGCTCAGGCGTCATCTCGTCGATCAACAGCTTCGCAAACACATCACGCCACACGCGCATGGATTGGTCGACCGCGTTCGGATCCTCGCCCGACAGCAAGCGCCGTTCGCGGAAGTTGCTGATCCAGTATTCGAACCATGGCTGTGTGCCGCTGCCAAAGGTGACGACGCCGGCCACGGGTGCAGCGTCGGCGACGAGCGCCGCCTGAAAGCCGCCCATGCTGATGCCAACGATGTAGATGCGCTCAGCGTCGACACGCGGATCACTCGCGAGTTCGACGAGTGCTGCCTGGTACGCAAGCACCTCGTCATCGAAGCCGCCGTCGGCACACGGCGTGCCTTCGCTATCGCCCACGCCCGGCTTCTCGCAACGCATCGTGATGAAGCCCGCGTCGTTCGTCGCCTTGAGCATGCGGTAGTAGGGATTTGCGGGCGAGCTCAGTTCGATCGTTTGGCACGGGATGCCCTGCAGCAACAGCACCGCGGGCCTCGGGGCATCCAGGGCGCCGACCGGCACGGTGATGATCGTGCGCATGCGGTCGCCGTTGGCGCTGGTCACAACGCCGAGCTCGACATCGGCCCCGGCCATCTGCTCGACCGGCATCGCGGTCGGCACAAGTTCAAGCTCGAGCTGTGCGTCGCCGCGTTCGATGGTGAGCGTGGTTGGCACACCTGCCTTAAGGCCCGAAGCGATCGGCGCAAGCGTTGACCAATCGGGCGTTGGCTGGTCATCGATTTCGATAATCACGTCGCCAGCGAGCAAACCTGCTGAGGCCGCAGCGGTATCGGGCGTGATCGACATGATCGCGACGCCGTCCTCGCCCGTCGCATCGAGCTGCACGCCCATCAGTCCGCGACGCGGCAGATCATCGGCCGATGCAATGCCTGCGAAAGCAGCAAAAGCACTCATGACAACAACGGCGCGCGCAGCGCAACTACACAGAGCTTTCATTTGCATCGAGAATCCCCATCAAGCACAGCAGCGAAGCCTCGTAACGGGCAGAGCCGGGACCGCGTTGCTGTCGGTACGGTGTCGGCAGGGGCCTACCGCGGCGCGATCCGCGGGTTGCGGCTGGCAACGTAACGATCGCGACATACGCTGTAGGTAACCGCGGGCCGCTCCGCGTGGAGGATCGCTATGAGCAAGGGCAATTCCGGCGATACAAAGCAAGGTTCGCGCGCAGGCCGCAAGCGTTCGCCGCTCGGCAAGCTGCTGTTGGCTGTGGTGGTTGTCGTGATCGTGCTGATCGCCGCGGCACCATTTGCGGTCTCGGCATTGGCGCGTCCGGTTGTTGAAAGCGCAGCCAACAACGCCATCGCCGGCCGGGTTGAGATCGATTCGCTCAGCGTGCCGGTGTTCGGCTCGCCGAGTGCGTCGGGTGTCCGGCTGTTCGACCCCGACGACGTGCTCGTCGGCGAGTTCGAAGCCTCGTTCAGCAAGGGCACAATCGGCCTGCTGCTCGGTGCTGCATCGCTCGACCTCGGCGAGATCACGCTCGGCGGCAGCGTCGATATTGTGCGCGCAGCCGACGGCACAACCAATCTCGAACGCGCGATCGCCTCGGCATCTGGCGATGCGCAGCCGGACGCGCCGCCACCGACGGATGATGAATCTACGGAGCCGATCGCCATACCGACCGGGGCCAACGTCGCTTTTGTCTTTGACGGCATTGGAGTGAGCTTCACGGACGTCGCGCTTGGCGAGGCGACCGATGCACAGCTCGCGACCGTGGCGATCGGCGATCTCGCTGGCAGCATCGAGTTCGATGGCGGCGGGACGCTGGCTGTTGTGCTCGATGCGGTGACGCGGAGCGGTGCCGATGCCGCGTCGCTGGCCGACGACGGCGTCATCGATATTGATATCGACATCGCCGGGCTGGTGGGCCTCGATGGTGCGCTCACGCCGGCCTCAGCGTCCGCGTCGACGTTGTCTTTGAAGGCATCGGGTCGCGGCGTGCGCGCCGATGTTGATCTTGCTTTGGACGATGGCCTGCTGACCAGCAACGCGCCTGTCACAGCTTCGTTCGAGACGGCAGCCTGGACCGAGATCGTTCGGCCCTTGCGCGAGGCGTTGCAGGCTCAGCCCGGGGTGACGGTCGAACAGGTGCCGTCGCTGGCGATCGCGATCGATGCGTTGCGTGTGCCGCTCGCTTTGGCGAGCGAGACAGCCGACCTGCGAGAAGCGTCGGCCAGAATCGCGCTGACCACCGGTGCTGCGACCGGCTCGGTCGATCCGAGCCAGATGATGGAGGGGGCTGATGCTGCGGGCGGCGCGCGCGCGTTCCGCATCGATAGTCTGTCCTTCGTGCTCGATGCGACCGATCCGGCGTCGGGCATCACCGGCTCGGGATCGACGGCAGCGTTCATCGATGGTCAGCCGGCGGGCGAGGTGTCCATCACACTCAGCGCACCGGATGTGCTCGACGACGATGGCAAGCCGGTCGAAGTCTTGCCGGAAGGGACAACAGCGGGCTTGGAGGTCGCCGGCTTTGCCACGGCGCTGCTGCAGCCGTTCGTCGAGTTGTTTGTCACGGGTCTGCCCGAGGCGGCGCGGCCACGACTGGTCGAGGACTTTGGGCCGGAGCTTTCGCTGCGCACGGTGGTGACAGCCGAGGCCGGCGAGCCGAGCTTCGACGGCGCGGTGCCGAGCGCATCGATCGAGTTCAGCTTCAGCAGTGCGCGCGCGAGCGCGAGTGCCGACTTGCGATTGGCTGGTGACGAGCTTCAAAGCGGCGCAACGCCGATCAGCTTCGAGCTGAATCAGACGACAGCCCTCGCGAATCGGCTGCTTGCCGATGCTGGAATACAAGTATCGAGCATGCCCGGCGCTTCGGTGGAGCTTGCCGACGTGCGTGCCGACCTGGTGGGGCTCACGGGCGAAGTAGTTGATCTGCGCGCGCTGGCTGCGCGATTACGCGTAAAGGCCGACGCGATCACCGGCCGGGCAACGCTTGGTGAGGGGGCAGCACCGGTGGCGTTCGCGACCGAGCCGTTCGAGCTGGTGGTCGATGCAACGACGCTTGGCGAGCGCACAGCCACGCTGGCTGTGAATTCGGGCGCATCCGCGGGCGGCGCCGGCGTGGTTGCGGTTGATGTTGACTTCACGGTGAGCGAACTGCTCGACGCAACCGGTGCGATCAACGCGCCGAGCCTGCTCCGCGTGCGCGGCGCGGCCGAGGTAACCAACGTCGAGGCGGCACTGCTCGATGCGGTGCTGAAGCCGTTGCTCGGTGATGAAACGACGCAGGGCATGAGCTTTGCCAGCGCGCTCGGGCAGGCGATGTCGATGCGGCTTGCGTTCTCGGAGGTCGAGAACTTCCCGCGGGCGACGCTCATCGAGCTAACTGCCGACGGTCCGCGGCTCGATGTCGCGGTGCCGGTGGTTTACAACTCGCGCACGGGTCGGCTGAACAGTAATGCTCCGGTGACGCTACGGTTTGATGATGCGGGGCCGTTGCTCGCGATGTTTGCCCCGCGTGGCGAGGGCATGCCCGAGTTTGGTGCGCTCGAGGGCGGCGCTCCGATCGAGCTTCGGCTTCGGCGGACGCTGGCGCAATTCGATCCAGACACGTTCGAGTTTCAGCCGGCGGGCACCTCGCTGCTCGGTGAGCTGACAGCATCGGGGCTCACGGTGCGGGTGCCGGGCTCGATTGATTCGCCGGTGATGCTGACGGATGCGCGTGTGAACGTGGTGCTGCCGGAGGATCGCAAGGCGCCGCTGACGCTTGTGGTGAACGGTCGCGTGGGTGATGCGCGCGCACCCCGCGCCACCGCACAGTTGCGTGTCGATGCTGAGGCCGACGGGCTGATCGATCGGACCACGCTCGCGGTGACGCCGGACGCTGCCACGGCGCGCGCGACGATCGAGGTGCGCGAGCTGCGGCCGGGCCAAGTCAACGTGCTGCCTGCAGAGTTGGCACGGATCGGTCCAAACAGCTATCCGCTGTATCAGGTGGTCGCGGGTGCGACGGGCGGACCGCTGGACATCGTGCTCGACCTTGTGTCTCCGGAGGCTGGGCGCTTCACGCTTACCGGCGATGTCACTTCGGCAAATGTGAATGCCAAGCTCGGTGCGCGGGCTTCTGCCGATGCTGCGGTGCTTGAGGAGTTGAGCTTCGACGCGACGCTGCGCACAGCGTTGGTGAATGCATTGCGGAGTGCGTTCGCAGCCGAGGGCGAAGCCGGGCCGGATGTGACGCTAACGGAGCCCGGCCGGTTTGCTGTGTCACTGGATGCGCCGGTGACCTTGCCGCTGGGCGAGGGCTTTGCGCCGGACTTTGCTTCGGCCGACGGCGCGCTCGGTCTTGGTGCAACTTTGGATTTGGCGGCACGTGTGCCGCCGATGCAGAGTGGCGGGCAGCGGATCGATCCCGGTACGGTGGCGGTGCGCGGCGGCAAGCTCGAGGCTTCGCTGCCGTTGGCTGCGCTGGCGGAGGGCAAGCGTGGCACTGCCGAGGTTACGTTGTCGGGGCGGGTGGTTGCTGTGCGCGACGGCAAGACCGGGACGTTCGATGTCGCGGCGTCGCCGACGCTTGAGGCCGGTGCGCCGGTTGGCTCGTTTGATGCGACAGCCGACATCGCTGGCATTGATCTGGCATGGCTCGAAGGCTTGCTCGGGCAGCCGGGGCTGTTGACGGATCCGCTCGGTGCGACGCTGACCAAGGCAACGCTTGCAGCGTCGATGAACATGGATCGTGCGGAGAGTCCGCTCGAGTCGGTGCGGTTGTCGGTCGACACGCCGCGGCTGCGGACAGAGTCGCCGTTGGTGGTGGGGCTCGAGGGATCGGGCGATGCGGCGGGGTATCGGTTGCGTCAGCCCGCGAGCGTTCGGCTCACGGCGGTACCGGCGTTCCTGAATCCGCTGCTGGCCTCGACCGATGAGCAGGGCCGGGCTGTTCCGCCCGCGGTGAGCGTTGTGCAGCCGATGCAGGTGACGGCTCAGCTCTCGCGGCTTGAGCTCCCGGCCGATCTTGCTGCGCCGTTCCGCACCGGGCGGTTCCAACTCGGTGCGAGTGTCACCGTGCCGCAACTCGCGTTGCAGACGCGCGACGGCATGCCGATCACCGCGACGGGGATCACCGGCAATATCGGCCCGGGCACCAACGGCAGTGACCTCGATGCACGGTTCGAGATCGTGCGCGTTTCGCAGGCGGCTGCGCAGGCTTCGGCGAACGGCAACGCGGCATCGGGGCGGGGCACGCTCAACGCAGCGGTACGGGGGCTGACGAGCGCGTCGGGCGAGCTCGATACCGATGCTGTGCGCGTGTCGGGCAACTTTGACTTGTCGCAGCTGCCGACGCCGATCATCGACGCGGTGGCGCAGAACGACCTGCCGTCGGCAGCCCTCGGCGCGGCTGTCTCCGCACGCGGCAGCTTCAACGATCTGTCGGCGACGACCGGCAGATTCAACGTGACGGCCACGGCTCCGAACGGATCGTCGTATTTGGCGGGCGAACTTCGCGGCAACACGCTTGTGCTGCAACCTTCGCCGCAGGGGCAGGCGGCGCTGCGTGTGACGCAGATCACCAAGGCGTTGACCGATCGGTATGCCGAGGCGATTCCGCTGGTCGAGACGATTCAGAAGACTGCGCAGGATCAGGCTGCGACGCTGATACTAACGTCGCCGATCTCGTTGCCGTTGGATGGCGAGTCGTTCGACGTGTTGAACGGCACGCTGACGTTTGATGCCGGCACGGCCCGCTACTCGCTTCGCAAGTCGTTCTTCGGCGAGCAGTTCGCCAATCCGTTTACAAAGCAGGATGAAGAAGTGGGGCGTCGTTTGCCGCCGCTGTTCGTCACGATGGATCGCGGTTTGGTTTCGTACGCTGAGTACAAGCTGCCGCTGGGCGAGTTCGAGATTCCGACAGCGGGTGTGTTCAATTTTTCAACGCGGTCGTTTGATAATGGCACGTTCCGGGCTGGGCCGAATGAGCAGGACATCGCGGTGTTGATCCCAGCGGCGCTGGTTGCGGACGACGTGGTGAAGGATGTCACGGGCGGCGTGTTCCGCGAGGCTGCGAGCGGGCTGACCGGGGCGCTGAATCAGTTGCCTGTCGCGGGGCTGTTCACGGGCTTTGTGGACACGGTGACAACGCTGCCCATCCGCGTGCGGGGGCCGATCGGCGCGGCCGAGACCGGGGTCGATGCGACGCTGCTGCAGCCGCAGATCGATAGCTACTTCGAGGACATCCCCAACAAGCTGATCGGCGATGGCTTGCAGGGGTTGATCGGCGGCGGCGAGCGCGAAGGCGGCAACGATCCGGCCCGCGATCTGATCGAGGGCATCCTCGGCGGCGGCGACAAAGACAAGAAGTAAAGCTGCTTAGGAAACGCGCGATGCGCGTGTAAGATTCTGTCGCATGGATCGCGCGCGGTACAGTCGTCTCAGGCTTATGCGACGCTTGCGTCGGTGGGCGATCGCGTCGGCTGTGCTGCTGCTCGCGGGGACGTCGGTGGCTGTGGTGTTTACGCGTGCGTTGGTGCGGTCGGCGCCGCCGTGGTGGCGGAGTGTCGACGCGCAAGATCCGCGCGTCGCCGACCTTGCCGTACGGCTGGAGAACGCGGTCGTCACGCATCTCACTTCGGCGCGTCCGACAGCCTCGGGCCTCGCTGCCGACGAGCCATGGCGGAGCGAGGACTGGAGCGTTGCTATTGGCGCGCCGGAGGTGAACGCTTGGCTCAACGCTCGGCTGCCCTCGTGGCTCGCGTCGAATACCGACTTCGATCAATGGCCCGACGAGCTGGACGATGTGCAGGTCGAGTTTCGGGACGGGCTTGTGCGGGTCGGTGTGCTGGTGCGGGCGGGTGCCGCGCAGCAGGTGTTGAGCGCCGATCTTCGGCCTTCGGTTCGGCCTGATGGCTCGGTGTGGTTGCCGGCCGAGTGGATTCACATCGGTCGGCTTCCGGTTCCGGCATCGTGGGTGCTGGGCGATGCCGAGGAAGATGGGCGCGAATACATCCCCGAGCCCTTGCTCGCCTCGGGCGATGCGGGCGACATGTTCGAGGTCTTCGAGGGGCTGGCAGCTGCGGGCACCGAACCGATCGTGAGCCTGGGCGACGGCCGGCAGGTTCGGCTGCTTGATGTGGAGCCGCGGGATGGCCGGCTCGTGCTGACGCTGCGAACCGAACGCCGCTGAATCCGACTTCAGCGATCTTCTTGAAGTTGCGTGAATACAAAGGCAAGCTGCGTGTATGTCCCGCGGCTGCGGTCTTCGTGGCCGCGACCGAACGTCTCCTTGAAGACGACTCAGAAAGGGAAGAAACGATGCGAAGCAGAATTGGTGCTACGGCAACCGCCGCGACGCTCTCAGCGCTCTGTGGTGTCTCGTCAGCTCAGGTGACGCAGGTGGAGGCGCGAGGCGTGCAGTTCGCGAGTGTTGATTTCACCAACGGCATCATCGAACTCACCAACCTCGGCACATCGTCGGTCGATCTCGATCGCTGGCGGTTCTGTACGCACGACTTCGATACCCGTCGTCGGTATACGTTTGCCAATGGGCTGAACGGCCTGACGGTCGAGCCGGGCACCTCCGTGTTTCTGCACGTCAACAACGATGCGCCGAGCGGTGACCCAGACCGCCGCGATATCTCCGCGGTTGGCGGCAACTTCGCGACGCCGTTCGGCACGAATGCCTTTGCGTTGCAGATCTTTTATCCCGCCGCCAACAACAACGTCTCATTCGGAAACAGCGAGCTGATCGCTGACCACTTGCAGTGGAAGCAAGCGGATGATCCGACGGGCCAGACCGAGGACCGGACCGATCAGGCTGTTGCAACGGGCGTGTGGTCAGCCGAGGGTGACTTTGTGATTGTCGGCGCCGATGCGGCGGTGATCCGCTTGATCGATGCCTCGGGCGATGAGGCCGGCAGCCCGAGCGAGTACGCGATCGAGCTGATTTGTCAGCCGGATGTCAACGGCGATGGTGCGCTCGACATCGACGATTTCTCGGATTTCGTGTCGGCTTTCTTCGCGGGCAGCACGCGGGCCGATCAGAATGTCGACGGCTTGCTCGATATCGATGATTTCTCGGCGTTCGTGAGCGGCTTCTTCGCGGGCTGCTGACGAGTCGGCAAGATTCGGTCGCGTAATGCCCGGCTAGCCGTTCTGTTCGGGCGGCTTGGGCTTGCGGCGCCGCCGGCGTTTCTTCTTGGGTGGTTGGCTGCCGTCGCCGGACGGGCCGGTGTTGGACGCGTCGGCGTCGTTCGCGCGTGGCCGGTCTTCGGTGGTCTGCTTGTCGCCGTCGGCCGGGCGCTCGCTGCCGGGCTTGCTGTCTGCGGTTTTCTTTCGGCGTCGTCGGCGCTTCTTCTTTGGTGTCGACGGGGTGTCGGCGTCGGTCGTGGATCGGTCTGTTGGTCGGTCTGTTGGCGAGCCGAGCCCAAGCTCGGAGGCCAGCTCATCAGCGGACTCGGTTGACGGACGCTGCGGGAAAGCCGGTTTGCGTTCGGCCCGCCGCTTCTGTCGCCGCTCGTCGCGGTCGCGCTTGCCGGCTTCCTTCGGCGTCACGCGCTCGATCACCTCGCCCGGTTCGCCCAACTCTTCGACCGGCACAGCGATGTCGCGGTTATCCGCTTCGAGCCGAACCTTGACGAGCTGCGTGAGGATCTGGGCGTCGATGACGATGCCGGGGCCTTCGGGCGTGCCGACGCGGGAGCGCCGCCGCGGCAACCGCTTCTTGAGTTCTTCGTAGGTCTGGTCTTCGTAGCGCAGGCAGCACATCAGCCGGCCGCATCGGCCCGAGATCTTGAGCGGCTCCAGCGTGGCCTTCTGGGTCTTGGCAGCACGCATCGGCACCGGCTTGAGGACCTTGAGAAAGGACTGGCAGCAGCAGTGCTGGCCGCAACGCTCGTAGTCCGCGGTCAGGCGTGCCTCGTCGCGCAGGCCGATCGATCGCATCTCGATGCGGCAGCCGAACTCTCGGCTCAGCTCATCGACGAGCCCGCGGAACTCGACGCGTTGCTCAGCGAGGAAGTACACCGTGACGCGTTCGCTGCCCAGCAGCGGCTCGACCTCGACGATCTTGATCGAGCCGTTCGGCCCGGGGAAGCCCGCGCCGTCGCCGAGGCCGTGCTTGCCCACGCGTCGGCGGACATCGACCTTGAGCCCGTGCTTGCTCTGCTCGATCGCTGCCTGCCGATTCATGTCCTCGGCGGTCGCGACCCGCAGCACGCGGCCCTTCTGGCTGAAGGGATAGTCCCGGCCGCCGGAGTTCTCGATGTATTCGAGCATCTCCTTGCGCGTCACGCTCTTGGAGCAGCCAGCGTTGGGGCAGGTGCTCGTGAGCATCTCGCCGAGCTCGGTGCCGCGGTGCGTGCGCACGACCATCTTCGAGCCGCAGCCGGGCTTGGCGTCGCCGTCGTACGGAAACTCGCCGACGAACTTCATTGAGCCGAAGCGCACCACCATCGACGTCGGCGCGTTGAGCTTCTCGTACGCCTCGCGCTCGGCTTCGTACTCAGCCACATCCGCTTCGAATTGCGGCAAGGGAAGGATCGGCATGCTGCGGCTCTTGGGTGTGGCTCAGCCGCCGGCCTGGCGACGCGCCGCAGCGAACAGCGTCGGCAGCGACTGCGAGCTGTGCAGTTCGACCGAATCCTGATTGCGCACCTGATACACGCGGAGCGTTTCCGTCCGGTCATCGAGGAGCACCAAGACATCTTCGCTGCCGCCCGAAACCGTCAGCATCGTCATGGTGCCGACGTCGATCACGGTGCTGTCGGCGGAGGCGATGCCCGAGGCTGCGAAGACGGGGATGGCGCGGACGGCCAGCATGGCTGCCAGCGCGATGGCCGAGACCATGAGCGCGAGGTCGGTGAGCGATCGGCGAGCGGCGACGGCCTGCGTTGTTGAGGTGTCGGTCTTCATCGGCCCACGCTCCTCTTCAGGTCGGCGTCGAGGTCGCGATAGCCGATGCCCTGCAGCTCGTGCCGGCTGTCGTTGTAGCGGAGCACCAGCATCTCCTGGTTGGTCGCGTCGATAACCCAGATGGCGTCGGCATCGCCGCCGCGCGTCTCGCCACCGACGAGCGCGTACTCGCCCGGGGCACGATTGCCCGGCTGGGCCTGTGACATCGGCGGAGACCAGAGCACTGCGAGGAGCGCAACGCCGAGGCCGATGTTGGCTGCGATGAGCCAACGCCGGCGTTCCGTGGCTCCGTCGGCGGGTGTGTTCGTGTGGTGCATGCAGCATCCCTTCACTCGGCCGGCGCAGCGACCAGCGCGGCAGAGCCGAGAGTGTTTGAGGTGGTTCTTATGTGAATATACCGGGAGAACGACGCGGGCGATGCAGCGGTGACCGTTGCGACAGAAAGCGGCTGAGTTGTAACGCAGTCCCGCTCTAGTCCTGGTGGCCACGCTTGCTGGGGATGGCCTGCACGCCCACGCCAAGGCCGACCAGCACCGCGAGCGTCAGGAAGCCGAGGATGCGGTGGGGGTTGTCGTCGGTCGATGTCGGGTTGGGCGGGAGGATCCGCTGCGGCTGATCTTGGGCCGAGGCCGGGGCACCGATCGAAAGTGAGGCGGCCAGCACAACGCCGGCGAGCGGCTTGACGAAGTTTGTCAGAGGGGCGGGGCAGTGATCGCGGAAAATCATCGACATGCCTTGAGCGTAGTCACGACCGGCCCGTGCTACAACGCTTGGCGACTCCGCGGGCGGATCAGCCCGCTGCGGCCACGGGCGGCGGATAGCCGGTCGGGGTCGTCGCAGCATCGGGATCGACCACGTCGCAGAGTCGGCGCGAGACCGATTCGAAGGCGGGGCGATCGAGGCAGACCGTCCGCCAGCGCGGGCTGCGGGTCCGCATGTGCCGGGCATAGTCGTCGGCAAACACCGCCCGCACGGCGTACCACCGGCCCGCGTGCTCGAAGACATCCTCAAACAGCGACGAGTGCGGCTCATCGTCGCACCAGTAAAGAAAGACGAAGGTGCCGCGAAAGCTGGGGCCGAACAGACGCTCCCAGACCGCGAGCGATGCGACATCGTCAGCACCGACCCAATTCTCAAGACGCGGCGCGGCCTTGGACCGGCTGCGTGCAGCATCGGGTGACGCTACTTGTGCTGGAGCAGCAGTGGACTTCCGGCTCGCGAGCCTTCGGCCCTTGACCTCGACCAGTAGATTCTCGCCCTCGCCGCCGTCGCCATAAATCACGAAGTCGAAGCTCTTGAGCGATGACTCTTCGCCGTCGCGGGTCACGCGGAGCGTGGCCGAATCCGGCAGCAACGCCTTGCGTGCCTCGTTGACCGCCACATACGGCACCCGACGCTCGCGGAGATAGTGCTCGAACGCGCGCTCGTAGTGGTGCCGTCGCTGTGCCATAACAACAGCCTACCGATAGCACCGAACGGCGTCCATACGTTGTGACAGTGTGCGCGACGGCCGCGGGATTTCGCGGGACGCAAAAAGAAACGGAGCGGCCCGTTTGGACCGCTCCGTCGTGAGTTTGTTTGTGCCTCGGATATGCGTCCGAGGCTCTGCCGGATCGACTTACTCGTACTGGTTCGTCGACTCGGTTTCCTGGATCGGACGCGTGAACTCGTCCGAGGTCATCGTGACCGCGAAGCGGACGTCGCCCGCACCGACAGCCTCGATCGTCACTCGGAACTCGCGACGCTCACCCGGGGCGAGCGACGGCAGCGGGGCGAACGTAATGGTCTGACCGTCGGCCGTGGCGGCGGTGGCACCGCTGGCCGAGACGAAGCGCTGCTCGGTCGGCAGCTCGACGACAACGCGGACGTTGCGGTCGGTGGCCGAACCCTGGTTGGTGACGCTGATCACGTAGGTGGTCTGCGTGCCCAGCTCGACCGGGTCGGTCAGGTCAACACACTCGAGGAGGATGGCCGGGATACCCACGACCTCGGTGGTGCAGTCGGTGACGACGGTGTCGGCACAGACGCCCACTGCCTCGGCGTTCATGGTCAGCGAGCCGGAGCCGGCCGGGCTAACGGTGAAGCTGAAGTTGCTGTCAGCACCCGGGTTGACGGTGCCGAGGTTCCAGACAACGCGGTTGCCCTGCAGCGTGCCGCCGTTGGTGGCGCTGCTGAAGGTCGAACCGGCCGGGACGGTCGCGAAGACGGTCGTGTTGGCCGACTCGCCGTTGCCGCCGTTGCGGAGCGTCAGGTCGTAGGTGACCGGACGGCCGATGAACTGCTGGCCGCGGCAATCGCTGGTGAGGGTCAGCACCGGCTGAACAACCGCGGTGCTCGGACGCTCGGAGCTGGCCTGCAGGCCGCCCGCAGCGGTGGCGGTGGCGACCGAGGCGAACTCGCCCGTGTTGGCGCTGTCAGCGGTGACGCTGAACTCTTGGCACTGGCCGGCAGCCAGGCTGGCGAACTCGCGGGTGATCGTGTTTGAGCCGTTGACGGTCACGCCGGCGGGCAGCGTGTCGGTCACGACGACGTTGCTGGCCACACCCGTACCGGTGTTGCACACGGTGTAGGTGTAGACGATCGGATCGCAGAGCATGGCCCGCGGTGTCGCGGTCTTGGCCAGCGTCAGAGCCGGCTCGACGACGACGGTCGAGGCGCAGAGCACGTTGTTGTACGCGACTTCCACGCAGTTGCTGGCGACGCCGAGATCGCTGGCCGAGGCGCGGACCTTGACTTCGACGGTGTCGCAGCCCGCCAGATCGCCGAGGTTCCAGAACACGGTGTTGCCGCTGCGGGTGGCAGCAGGGCTGGCCGCGTCGATCCGGAGGTTCTCCGTCTCGGTCACGGTCAGGATGACGTTCTGCAGGGTGCCGTTGTTGAGGTTGTTGACGAAGTAGCTGTACTCGAACAGCTCGTTCCGCTGCACCTCGACGGGCATCACGGTGTGGACCGCGATGGCGCTGGAGTCGAACTCGCCGGTCGGGAAGGCCAGCGAAGCCGAGCTCTGGCTCGCGCCAACCGGCGGCGAGTACGGCGGGCAACCGGCCGTGCGGGGACGCGGACGCGGGGCCGGGGCCGGCGTGTCGCGGACTTCGGCCGTGCGCGGCTGGAAGCCGGACTGGCGTCCGCCACCCTGACGCTCAGCGCCGGGCGTTCCGATCTTCTCGCCGGTCGAGGCCGAGCCCACTTGCGGGTCGGACTCACAGCCGGGCAGGACCGCCAACGCGACGCCGAGGGCACCGGTCAGCACGCTAGAAATAATCTGACGTCGCACTTGTATTCCTCCGCACCGTGGTGCATTCGCGACTTGCTCGGAGGGCCGATGTTCCTCGCGGCCCCTTGCCGTGCCGGCACATTACCGACAGTTGCCGGGACATAGGCCCGACCGACCATGACCGCCAGTGCGTTGTCCCACCATTGGGCAAACTATGGGCGGCGATTGCCGACGCACACATCGGCGGGAACACCCGCCGCATGTCGGCTATCTCAAAGATAGTGCGCACAAGCTTGTCGTGCCGGTAACCCGGGCACGTTTCTCCAACTTTCGTCAGCAAACTTTGCGATGCGAGCCGGGGTCTGCCTCGATTTCGGCAAGAAGTGCCGATGTTTTTCGGTGCGCGTTGGCCCCGGCTGGCCTCTGACGCCGCATCTATTTGTGGGCTGTGCTGTCGAGCAGACGATCGGCCCGGCCAGCTCAACCAAGACCCAGCCACGGGGGTGTCGCCACGACTGGTGCACCCCCTGTTTTTGTGGGCCCATGCCGAAGGCAGGGTTTCCGCTGGCAAGCTTGCGTTCACGTCTGTCGTCGCTCGGCCTTGCCTGTAGCCATGCAGCGGCCGACGTAAGCTATTTGAATGTCTCCGCCAGCCGCCGATCACGCGACACACGTCCGTGTCCGGTATTGCGAAAGCGACCCGATGGGCGTCGCCCACCACGCCTCGTACTTTCCGTGGCTGGAAATCGCCCGGACCGATGCCCTTCGCCAGACCGGCACCACGTATGCCACGCTCGAGACCGAAGGCGTGTTTCTTGTCATCGCCGACGCGTCGGCCAAGTTCCGTAGACCGGCTCGATACGACGACGTCATCGAGATCATCGTGCGCGTACGCCGAGCGACCCGGGCCAAGCTGCAGCACAGCTACGAGATCCGCCTCGTCGAAGCCGGCGGCCACGCTTCGGCCGAGCAAGAGCTCGCGCCAGGTGAATTGCTCGTCACGGCCGAGACCACGCTGGCCTGTGTCGATGCCCGCGGCTCCGTTCGGCCTCTGCCCGAGGGCTTGCTCGGCGCGCTGGCTTCGCAGGAGCACGCATCGGCGTGACCGAAGCCGCGACCAAATCCAAGAAGAGGCGTTGGCGGCGGACGATCGGCCGGGCCGTTGTCGTGTTGCTGGTGCTGCACGTCGTCGCAGCCTTCGTCATCACGCGGTCGCCGATCACGACCTCGTTCGTGCAGTCGATCCTCGCCGACCAACTCGGCGGCCGGGTCGATCTCGCATCGGCCCGCGTCAACCTCACCGGCGGCGTCGTGCTGAAGGGGCTCGAAGTTCGTGCCGACGGCGTGCCGAAGTCGGCCGAGCGGGTCTTCGCGATCGAACGGGCCGAGGCCGATCTGAACTGGTGG
>JBCCQU010000007.1:0-15921 GCA_039208875.1 Planctomycetota bacterium | reverse complement strand
CGAACCGGGCTGCTCGGCCACCGTGTCCTTGAAATCGTTATCCCGCAACGCGACGTTCTTGAAGAACGCGTAGGTGCCGCTCGCCGAATTTCTACCGTACAGCTTCACCGGACGGTTGCGGTACGCCGGATCGTCCACACCGAGATCGCCCCACAGCAGATCCGGGCCCGACTGGCTGAACGCCCGCTCGATTTGCGCAAGGCTCAGCGACTTCACCGGATTGTCCTTGTGCACAAAAACCGCGATGCAGTCGATGCCCGTCCGGAGTTTGGCCGGCTCGTAGCCAAACTCCTCCTTGAACTTATCGACTTCCTGCTGCTTCATCGGTCGGCTCATCTGTCCGAACTCGACCTGCCCCTGCGTCAGCGCCGGCGGTGCCGTCGACGAGCCATGCCCCTCAACACCCACAGCAACGCCGCCGTGGAACTCTTGGAACGTCTGCTGCCAGAGCGAGACGATGTTGTTCATTGTCTCCGAACCCGCGCTCTTCAGCGATCCGGCCACCACCGTCTCCGGCTCGTAGTCCGGCAGTTCCGGATCCACCGGCACCTGAGCGTTCGCACCAGACGCGAGCAGTGACGCGCCGAGACCAACAACGCACACGGCCTTCCGCGACAGTTCCGACAGTTGCTGAAGCATCAATCACTCCCTCGGGCGCTTCCCCGCCCAATCTACGCCGCATCCGGCATGAATTTCTGTAGCAAATCTTCGTGTCTCTACCGGCCCAGCACCAATTCTAAATCCTGGATGGTGCCCGCGGCGCCGCCTCGCTCGTCCTCAAATCTCGCCCGCAGCGCGAAGCGTTGGGCCGGCATCTCGTCGCTTATGCCCGCCCGCACATCCAACAAAAACCGATGCGTCGCGAGCCCGAGCACCATCTCACGCCGACGAGCCACAACATCCGCCGGCACCCGCCATTGGACGCGCTGTTCACCCGCCTGGTCAAACAGGGTGAAGATAAATTCGCCGGGCGCAAACACTGAGGTCGGGTAAATGTTCTGATCGCCGAAGAGCTGCACCCGCACAGGGATCGTGTCGCTGTACCCATTCCGATCGCGATCGATGACCGCCTCGCTCGCCAGCAGCACCCGCTCCACCCGCAGATCGTTCGGAGGCCGCCGCACCGGCTTCGGCTCCGGACGCACCGGCCCCTCCGTCACACAACCAGATGCGAACAACACCGCCGCCGAGGCGACCGCGAGCAAACCAACAGATTGACGAAGCCGTGTCTGCATTCAGTCCCCGTCCGTCCGCTCGGCCTCGATCACCGGCACCGCCTCCCAGCCAGGCAGCTCACCCGCCGGCGCCCCATCCGACAACTCCCGCACCGGCAACAGCTCAGGCGGTTCGGCCTCGATCACGCCACCATCCGCCGGCTCGTCTGCCGACTCATTGGCTGCAGGCACCGCAGGCGATTCACGCTGCACCTCACCCGGCAGCGCCGTCCCCATCGGCGTATCGATCCGCACCGAGTCGTCCGGCCCCATGCCACGCTCTACCGCACTCATACCGAACCCGATCTGGTCCGGACGCCGGATGATCGCTCGCAAACGATCCGGATCCGTCATCAACTGAATCTCTTGATCTGACAACTCATTGTGCCGCGCGATCGCCGGCACGCCACCCGGAATCATCTTCGGCGTCAGCACCACCAACAGCTCCGTCTTCCGGTTCGATCGGCTCTCATTCCTGAACAACGCACCGACCACCGGGATGTCACCGAGCACCGGCACCTTATTGATCACATCATCGATCGTGTTCTGGATCAACCCGCCGATCACCACCGTCTGTCCGTCCATCACCGACACCGTCGTCGACACCCGGCGACGACTGATGACCGGCGTCGAAAAGTCTTCCGACACCGCAAGCTCCGTCGACGTCAGCGTCGAGATCTCCGGCACCACATCCATCTGCACGAAGCCATCCGGACTTATCGTCGGCGTCACCTCAAGAATGATGCCAAGCTGCTCACGCTGAACCGTCGAACGGAAGCTGCCGCCATCCGTCTGGTCCGTTCCCGTAATCAGACCAACATCATCACCCACCTGAATCACCGCAGGCTCGTTGTTCTTCACGGTCACTTGCGGCCGACTCAGAATCTCCAGCTTCCCCTGCGCCTCGAGCGCACGCACCATCAACTCAAAGTCGACCGATGCCAATGACAGGTTCGGAGCACCAACCACCGACGACACACCCGCCGCCGCGGCACCAACCGCGAGCGAGCCGCCGTTGAATCCATCGTTGCCGAGACCCGTCGCTCCACCGACCGAGAAATCGACGCCGAAGTCGAAGTCGTCCGAAAGCGTCACCTCAGCCAGCAACACCTGAATCATCACCTGCGGCGGCGGCGCATCGAGCTCGGCCACGATGTCTCGCACCGCTCCCGCAAATCGTGGCGACACCGAAATCAGAACCTTGTTGCTACTGTCATCACCAACAACCGTCACCTCGTTCTCGAGCTGACGCGCCAGCGACGGAGCAAGATCACCCTGGAACGCCGACCGGAGCCGATCGGCCTCGTCCTCAAAGAAGCTCTGCAGCGTCGTCTGCACATCTTCAGCCTGAGCGTTTGAAAGGTGCACAACAAACTGCTCGCGCACGTTGGCCTCGATCGAATCGAGCTCGTTGATCACCTTCTCGACCAGGTCCAAATACTCAGCAGTGCCCGAGACAAGCACCGTGTTCGTGCGACGATCGATGGTGATCGCAAGCTCCTGCCGCGAGTCGGGCACCGCAGTCACCGACGCACCAAGACCGAAGGGCAACTCGTCCTCGCGCTCAAGCACGTTGCCATCCGGCCCACCACCGATGCCCGCGGGCACGAGCACAAGCCGATCGCCTTGTCGCTGCAGATTGAACAGATTCTGCAGCACCCGCTGCATCGCCTCAGCATCCGCATTCTCAAGCCGGAACGACCGCACATCGCGATCACCCGAACGATCCGCATCGATGTCCGCGACGATCGCCTCGATCAGTTCGAGGATCGGCGCCGGCGCGACTACGAGCACCGAGTTCGTGCGCACGTCCGGCGAGATCCGAACCTGCCGACGCAACAAGTCATCGAGCTCAGCCTCGGCCATGGGCACGCCGGCATCATCCAACACGTCCGCTGCCTGTTCACGGAAGAATCGCAACCGAACCGCCGGCGTCCCACCCCCACCAACAGCACGACCCGAGAGCACCGTCGACAGCAGCTGCGCTACCTCGAATGCATCGGCCGTCTCGAGACGAATCCGCTTCACATCGGTCGGCGGCGGTGACGCCTGCGCAAACCGCTCGACCATGCCGCGAATCGTGTTCACGTCCGCATCCGTGCCGCTTACGACCAAAGCATTCAGGCGAGGATCCGCAACAACGCTCACAGCACCGGCCCCGCGCTTCTCAACCTCGCGCTCGACGTACAAGTCGATGATCGTCTGCGCAACTTCCTCAGCGTTGCCCGCCACCAGCGGAATCACAGCAAATCGCTCAGCCTGCGTCAGCGCCCCCTGATCCGCTCGCAGCCGTTCGATCAACTCCCGCACCAACTGCAAGTTCTCATCGCTGCACGCCAGCAGCAGTACACCCGATGCCTCGTCCGCCGCGACGCTAAAGGTATCCAAAGGCGACTCGACACCGCCCGCACGCTGCGCCGCCTCGATGCGCTCACGCATGAGCCTTTCGATCTTCGGCGCAAGCTCGCCCACATCAGCATCCGGCACCGGCAGCACATGCAGCCCGACCGTGAAGTCCGCATCCTCAGCATCAAGCGTCGAGAGCAGCGACTCGATCACAGCGAAGCTCCGCCGACTCGTCGCCGCGATCAAGCTATTGGTGCGAGTGTCGGCCGTGAGCACCAGCACATCCTGCGGACCGAGGCTCCCCGCGTCATCGCGCTGATCGAACACATCGCGAATCACGCCCGCGACGCGATCGGCCGCTGCGAACTGCAGCGGATACACACGCACCAGGTTGCCCGCCGACGCCGCCTCGATGTCCAGCATCTCGACAAGCATCTCAAGCGCACGCACATTGGCCGCGGTGCCCACCACGATGAGCGCATTGAGATTGCTCTCCGCCCGGATAATCAAACCAGACGCGGCCCCGTACAGGTCAGCCTCCGCGAAGTCACGCCCTTCGCCATCGCCCTCGCCGGCCACACGCAACCGCGCAAACTGCCGACGCAGCCCGATCGCCTCCGGCGTCTCCGACGCACCCTCCGCGATCACCGCCCGCAGCGTCTCCGCCAGATCATCCGCATCGGCATGCTCAAGCTCGATCACCCGCGGCTCGATCCAAGCCCCGGTCTGGTCGCGATCAAGATCAAGCACCAGCACCTCGACGAGAGCCACCGCTTCTTCCGGACCGGCGACGATCAACGTGTTTGTGCGCTCATCGACCGACGCCGCGATCTCGCCAGACAATGCCCGGCCCGTCGCCGTCGCTGGCTGCGCATCGCGACCGGTGCCCGGCACCCGACGCAACGCCTCCCCGCGGCTGAACAACTCCTCGACAATCGATCGTGCGCGCTGCGCCGACGTGAACTCCAGCGGGAACATCCGCACAACAACCGCATCACCAATCGGCAACTCATCAAACGTGCGCACAACCGACGCCAACGCCTCCACATTGCCACGCGTCGACGAAATCACTACCGCATTCAGTTGCTCATCCGCGACCAACCGAATCGGCCGCGACAAATCAAGCTCCGGCCCGTCGGCATCGAAACCGTCCGACGTTATCCGCAGCCGACGCAAATGCTCTCGCACCGCCTCCGCTGCCGGTGTCGTTGTCGTCGCCTCACCCGCATCGAGGATCGACTCAAGCGTCGCGACGACCGCGTCGGCCTCGGCCAGCTTCAGCCGCACAGTCTTCACAAACTGCACCGCTTCCTGAGGCTCATCATCCAGCACCCGCACCAAACCAAGCACCGTGTCGGCATCACGCGGGCTCGAAACTACCGCAAGCGCCCGCCGACTCTTCAGCGGCACAAGCGTCACGTTGTCCGTCACCAGTCCGGGGTTCTCATCGCTGCCGGGATCCGTCGCGCCCAATTGCTGCAACGCATCCCGGATGTCCTCCGGCGCGTTGTTCTCGACATCCACGATCAGCACGCTCTGCCCCGGGCCGAATGCACCCTGCAAACCTCCCGGCACATCTTCGACAGCGTCCTCTGCCGGCCCGTCGAGCTCGCGCACGACCTCCTCGATCTGCGCAAACACCGCAGCCGTTGCAGCAACAACCAGCGCATTGCTGGCCCGATCGATCTCCACTGTCAGCGGCGAGCCTTCACGCTGAGCGATCGGCCCGAACGTGCGCACGATCGTGTCTCGCAGCCGAGCTGCGGGCAGCGTCCGCACACGCAGCACGTTCGCACCCACGCCGCTCTCAGCCGAGGCCGACTGCAACGACGCCGCCAGCGCACGAATACGCACAAGCTCTTCAGGCTCAGCTCTCACAACCACCGTGCCCGCTGCATCATCGCCGTACACAAGTACGGAACGTGGACCGCGTGCATCGCCGTCGGCTTGGAACATCGCACGAATCGCGCCCGCAAGCTCGCTCGGCCGACCACGCTCCACCGCGATCAGCGTCGGCTCGGGCAGATCCTGAAACTCCGCAACGTCGAGCTGCTCGATAATCCGCTCGATACGCCGCAGTTCCTTCGGCCCGGCCGATACAATCAACGCGTTTGTCTGAGGTTCCGCTGAGACCGACGGCACACCCTCGGTATCGACCAACACCGGCTGCACGAAGTCATCGTCGCGACCGTTCCGTCCGCTGCCCCGGCGGTTTTCTTGTGCATCACGCACCCGCTCCGATCGCACCCTGTCGTCGAGCTGAGCACGGAAACTCTCGTTGAGCGCACGGGCCACGCTTTGTGCATCCGCAAATTGCAGCGGGATAACCGCCAACTGCCGCGACGTGTCGTACGACTCGTTGTCAAGCTTCGTCAGCAGGCTTTCAATTGCAGGCCACTCGGTTTCGTCAGCCGAGATCACCAGTGAGTTGCTCGCCGGATCCGCGACGATCGTCACTCCACGTGCCTCGGGCGTGTTCGCCTCTGGCGCGAATCGGCCGTAGAACACGCGCAAGGCCTCGGCTGTTTGCTCTGCGAGCGCAAACTCCAAGCGCACAAACTCTGTCCGCCGCGTCCCATCGGTCGCTATATCAAGCTCAGCGATGATCTCGTCGAGCTGTCGCAACTGATCTTGCGTACCGAATGCCCGGATTGTGTTGTCTTCCGGCGACGCGTCAAACGTCAGCTGTGGCTCGCCCGGTGCCCGCGGCCGCGTCCGCAGCAACGCGGACAACGTGAAGCTCAGATCAACCGCCTCCGCATGCTCAAGGCGGTATACCTTGAACTCCTGCGAAGACACTTCACGCTCGACATCGAGCTGTTCAATCTGGCGGATCGCAAGCTCGATGGCTTCATCAGAGCCGGTCAGCATGATCGCGTTGCTGCGGAATACCGGCGTGATGCCGACCTTGACAGACTCGGGCAACGACTGCTGCAGAACGGTTGCAATATCCGAGGCGATGCCATTGGCGAGCGCGATCGTCCGCACGTTGAAGTCTTCATCGCTCGGCGGCGCGTCGAGCTCAGCGAGCAGCGCGTCGACCTGCGCGAATCGGTCAGCCGGAGCCGAAACCACGAGTGAATTCGTCGAAGGCTGCGGCGTAACGATGACGCGATCGTCGGCCTGACGCGACGGGAACAGCGACGCCACGGTTACCGAGATATCACCGACGTCGCTGTTGACAAGGTAGTACACCTCGATGCGACGATCGTCGCCGACTTCCGGTCGGTCAATCTCGGCCACCATCGTGCGCACGAGCTCGATGCTTTCGTCATCGGCCGACACGATAAGCACATTGCCGTCGTCGGAGCCGAAAATCGAAATCGAGTCCGACCTCAGTCCCTCGGCCCTTGCCCGCTCGAGGAAGAAGCGATCGAGACTACGAGCCGCATCGCCGGCGTCCGCATGACTCAGCCGAATAGACGCAACTGTCTGCGCTTGATCGCCCGCAGCTTCGTCGAGTTCGTTGATGAGAGCAACCGCCCGATCGACCGGCTTCTCACGGCCGATGATGTAGATCGTTCGCTGCTGCTCGTCGAGTTCGAGCGCGATGCCTTCCGGATCTCGCCCACGCCACCATTGCCAGTTGGGGTCTTCGAGAGCTTCTTCGACAGCCTCAGCGATCGCGTCGAGATCGCCGCGACGCACCCGAACGGCGCGCACAAGCTGCTCGCCGGCGTCGCTCGCCTGCGGCACATCGAGCTCGGCAACGATGCTGATCATGCGCTCAAAGGTCGTGCCCTCGCCAAAGAGAATCACAGCATTCAACGCCTCGTTCGTGGAGACGTAGATCTCCTCGCCGCTCTCCATATCGAAGCGTGAGCCGCGACCGAAGCCGAAACGCTGCCACGACAGCGTGCCGGCCAATTGCTCGATCGTGTCTTCGATATCCGTCGTGCGGATATTCGTGAGCGGGATGACGCGGAACTGCATGCCGCGCGCCTCGGCAGGGCTATCGAACGTCTCCGCCATCGACCGCAGTTGCTCGAAGTCTTCATCGCTTGCTGCGATAATGAGCGTGCCGCTCTGCCGATCGCCCGTGATCGCGACACCCGGCCCGGCACGGCGACCCGCTCGCCGCGAGGCCTGCTCGCGCTCACGGAAGAACTGTTGGAGCGACTGCGCGACCTGCTGCGCATCGGCGCGTTCCAACTTCACCGTGCGGACGGGCAGGTCGCCGATCTCGGCCTGATCGACCTCGGCCACGATGCGTTCGATTTCGGCAAGGTCATCCTCGCCAGCGCGCACCACCAACAGCCCCGACTGATCCTCGCTCGACAGCAGCACGCGCTCGGCCTTGCCCGGATCACGTCCAATGACGATGCGCTCGATGATGCGCTGCACCGCTGACGGCGGCGCGTTATCGATCGAAATCAGCCGAAGCTCGAGACCTTCGAGCTCGAGCTCGACGTCGGCAGTAGCTAACAGCCGCTCGACTTCCTCGTGCTGGGTTGCTGAGGCAGTAACAAGCACACTGTTCGTGCGCCTATCAGAGATGAATCGCACCCGCGGCACATCGTTTGCGCCGGGCCCCTGCCGTTGGGCATCGAAGAGCTGCTGAAAGACACCGGTGAGCGTGCGCGCCTCGGCATGCTCAAGCTCGTATCGGCGGATGGCCAGCCGATCGCGCACCGGCGACTGATCGAGCACGCCGACGAGGCTGTCGATGAGGCCCATGGCCTCGGCGGGCGCTGCGACGATGATGGAAGTGCCACCCGGATCGGCGGTGATGCTGACACGAGCCGGATCGATGCGGGCGGCGACATCAGTGCCGTCCAGATCGAGCGTGACATCGAGGCCTCTGATCTGACGTGCCTGCCTGCCGCGCGGCTGAGGCGAAAGCAGGTCACGGATCGCTGACGACGCGCGGAACGCAGAGATGTTCGAGAGCGGATAGATCTTGAGCGTCACCGCATCGGCGGCTTCGACGCGAACGACGGACGCAACGAGCCTGCGCACAACAGCGAAATCGGTGTCATTCGCAAAGACGATCAGGGCAGTGCCCGTGGGATCAGCGGCAACGCCGACGCGGCCGGTGAGCCCGCCCGGATTGCTCTCGCTTGCGCGCCCAATCTGCGACACAGCCTGCTGAACGATCTGCCGCACGGCATCTGCGTCGGTCGCGGCTGGAAGTTCGAGAATGCTGACGCCGGTCGGCTGGGCGGGCAGTTGATCTTCGAGTGTCGCGGCAAGCTCAGCAACGCGATCGGCCAAGCGCGGTGAGCCGACGACGATCAGGCTGTTGGTCGCGGGATCGACCGCGATCGTGATATCGGCTTGGGCAGCTTCATCGGGATCATCGCCTGCGGTCGTTTGCGCCGCCTCGGCTTGCGCGCTCAGCGCGGTGACCGCGACGATATCACTCAGCACGCGCCAGCGGAGCGGCATCGCGGGTGCGCGGCTCTCCGGCTCGCCGACCGGCTCGTCGTCTTGCAGCAGCTCATCGACCGTGATCACACGCACGCTGACGTCGCCCTCGCGCCCGAGCAGGCTGCGGAGCGTGCTGGCCATCAGCTCGGCATCGGCACGCGAGCGATCGATTGGAATCCGTCGGAGCTCTCGGCTTGAGACAAGTGCTGCGGCATCGAGCTCGCCCGCGAGCTGTTCGATGGTCGTGAGTTGATCGCGATTTGCGCGCACGATGAGAGCATTCGCCGAAGCGTCGACGCCGATGGTCGGTGGGATCGAGCCGTCGTCCTCAGCGGTGAACACGTTGGTGAGGTTGTCGGCGAGCTCGCGAGCATCCGAGTTCTTCAACGCGATGATGCGCACAGGTCGGCTGCTGCTGTCGTCACCGGGATCGGTCGGTTGATCGAGCTCGGCGATGACCTGTTCGGCCAATTCGAGCGCCGTCGCGGGCGCACTCACAATGAGCGCATTCATGCGGGGCTCAGGCACGACGCGCAGCGCCGGTGCTGCGATGCCGTCGGGCAGCCCTCGGCCGCCGCTGCGCCGGATGATGTCTGATAGCAGGAACCCACGCGAGAACGAAGGCACGCCGTCGAGAAGTGACTCGCCCGTTAGCACGCGTTCGACGATCGGTGCAAGCGCCTCCGCCCGGGCGTGCTTTAGAAAGACCGTGCGCACGCCGGTGGCGGCCGGCTCGACGGAGACATCCATTTGCGCGACGATCGCTTCGGCTGCTTGCAGCGTCGCGGGGGTCGCGGCCACGAGCACCGTGTTGCTCGATGGCTCTGCCGTGACGACCGGCACGGGCTGACCGGGCTTGGCCTGACTTTCCAAAGCTGCGCGCACAGTCGACGCGACCGATTCGGCGTCGCCCTGCACCAGCGAGAACACGCGCAGCTCGACCGAGGCATCGGTGCGCGGTTGATCGAACGAGGCGACGATTTCACGGGCCATCGGCATGAGCGGCGACGGTGCGCTCACGATGACGCGATTGCTGTCGCTGTCTGCGCGCACGCGAGGCTCGGCGAAGTCGAGCCCGGCGCGCTCGGCGCGGCGGAGCACATCGGGCCAACGCGAGCGATCGCTGAGAAAATCCTGGATGACCGCGGCGAGCGAACCCGCGTCGGCCTCGGTCAATGGCAGAATCGCGAACTCGGCTTGCGGGACATCGAAGCTGCTGGCGTCGCGGTCGCGCAGGAGTGTTTCAATCTCGGCAACAGATTCGGCCGGGCCGATGACGGTCACGCTGCCGGTCGCGGCGTCGGCGAAGACCTCGGCGCGGTCGCGGCCCTGCGGCAGTGTCGCATCGGCGATGCGCTGTACATCTGCAGCGAGCTGCGAAGCGTCGGTCTTGGCCGGTGTGTACGTCAGCGTGGTAAAATCACGCTGCTGTGTCGGCCGATCGAGACGTTCGATGATCGAGCCGGCGAGTTCAAGCGTCGCGAGCGGCGCGGAGACGATGAGCGAATTGGTGCGCGGCTCGGCTTCGACGCGGACCTTTGGGCTGTCGAAGAAGCTGGCCGCCCCAGCCCGAGAACGCAGGCGGAGGCTTATCAGCCGCGGGTCGGTCTCGCGTTGCTCAGCGAGCAGCCGCTCGACAGTCTGGGCGATGCGTGCTGCATCGGCGTGTTCGAGCGCAAACGTCTCGACACCGGCGGTCTGCTCGTCGTCGGGCTTGACATCCAGCGGCTCGATCAGCTCTTCGACGCGGACGAGATCGGCCTCGACACCCGACAGCACGAGCGCGTTGGACCCCGCGGCTGCGACGACGCGGACATCGCCCACTGGTAGGTCCATCGATGGCACGACGGCGGTGACGGTCTGCGCGACGGCGTCGGCTGCTGCGAACTGCAGCGGATAGACACGAATTGTGCGCGCGCCCGCCGCTGACGATTCGGTATCGAGCGTCTGGATCAGCTGATCGGCGATGGCCTGAATCGGCTCGGGGGCTGAGACGATCAAGGCGTTGGATTGTGGATCGGCGGAGACCGTGAGCAGCGCATCTGCATTGGCGGGGTCTCGGCCGGCGAGACGCTCGGCTTCGCGGAGTCGGGAAATCAGCAGCTCGGACAGGATCGGCTGAAGACGCTCGGCCCGGGCGAACTTCAGCGGATACAAGCGAAGCACGGTCGTCGGCGACTCGGGCGGCTCGCTGATGTCAGCCACCACCCGCTCGATGGTCTCGAACACGGCCGTCGGGCCGCTCACGACGATCGTGCGTGTGTTGCGTTCAACACTGACCTGAACGGGCGTTCTTGACCCCGTCGGCAGTGCGCCCGAACGTGCTAGGTCTTGCAGCGCGCGAGCAACAGCATCAACGTCGGCAGCGGGCACACGATATGTGCGCACATCGACATCGCCCGTGATGTCGGCCTGGTCGAGTTGACGAACGATCTGCTCAAACTCGGCGAGCCGGCCTGCTGGCGCGTCTACGATCAGCGAGTTGGTCGCGCGATCGGCGCGGACCGTGATCTCCTTTGGTGCGCGCAGGTCCTCGCGGAAGCGGCGGAGCCTCGGGTCGTACGGAGCCGGCGGCTGGGTGTACATCGCGTCGATGGTCGTCGCGAGTTCCTCGGCCCGGGCGTGCTTGAGCGGGAAGATGCTGATGCTTCGGCCGTCGGCATCGAAGGTCTGCGCTTCGTTGAGCTGGCTGACGATAGCTTCGATCTCGGGCAGCACGTCGACGTGCGCTGAGACGACGAGCGTGTTGGTCGCGGCGTCGGAAGAGATCGACACGGGCTTTGCCGTGCGCTCCTCGATCGCGCGGCGGTCGTAGCTTTGTTGTAGCACGCGCGAGAGTTGGCCCGCGTCGCTCGTGCGGAGGCGGAGGATGCGGAGCGGCGGGCGCTCGGCCTGCTGTTCGTTGTCGAGCTGGCGGATGAGCTGATCGATGATCGGGAACTGCTCTGGGATGGCTGCGACGAGGATGGCGTTGGTGGCTTCGATTGGTTCGAACGCTGGGACCGGGCCGCCGGACAGCGTGAGGTTCTCGTTGGCTGCGACGAGTTCGCGCATGAACTCTGCGACGTCGGACGCCTTGGCGAGCCGGAGCTCGATGAGCCGGGCTTCGCGGGCGGGGCCGGCCTGTTGCTGCAGCTGATTCAGAACCGCGACGAATCGCTCGGCGTCTTCGGGAGCGGCGACGATCTCGAGCGAGTTGGTCGCGGGATCGACGGTGACATCGACCCGGCCGGCAGTATCGATGGCCTGTGTTTGGGCGTTGTAGATGGTGAGCGCGCGCTCGCGGACGGTGGCTGCATCGAGCGAAGCGATCGGCACAATGGTGAGCTGGCGTTCGGTCTCGACCGCTTCGAGCCGCTCGAGGACTTTCTCGGTTTCTTGGAAGGTGATGTCGTCGCCGGCGACGATCAGCGTGTTGCTGTTGGGCTCGGCTTCGATCAAGACGCGGACTTGCTGCTGCCCGGCCTGGGCGGGTGCGGACAGCACGCCGCGACCTGCGAGCGACTGCAGCGTGCGGCTGATGACGTTGAGGTCGCCCTTGATGACGCGGTAGGTGCGCAGCTCGGCGCGGGGCGGCACCTGCACGCGGTCGAGCTGGGCGGCGAGTTCTTCGAGGTCGCTGATGCGTTCGGTCGGCGCGTCGATGATGAGCGCATTGCTCGATGCATCGGCGGAGACGGTGACTTCCTTGGGCTCGCGGAGCCAGAACATCGGCCTGCCGCGACTATCAAGCGGGATGGGCGGCTCAGGGTAGAGCTTGTCCATCGCTTGGGCGACGTCGGCTGCGCGCGCAACCTTGAGCGGGAACAGCTTGGTGGTGCGCTCCGGCTCGTCATCCTCGACGTTGAGCTCGTCGACGAAGGCTTTGATGTCGTCGAAGAGTTCGGTGTGGGCTGAGACGATGAGCGTGTTGGTCGCGGCGTCGGCGCGGATGTTGACCGGGCGGGCGGAGCGATCGGCCTGCGGACGCTGGCTGTACTGCTGATTCAGCATCGACGCGATGGTGTTGGCATCGGCGGTGCGGAGCTGAAGAATCTTGAGCGGCGGGAGGTTCTGCGGATCAGGAACGTCGAGCCGGCGGACGAGCGGCTCGATGGCGGCGAGCTGGGCCGGCTCGGCGGTGATCAAGAGCGCATTGGTGCGCTCGATCGACACGATCGTCGGCTCGGGGAGGGCGCGGTCATCGGAGATGGGATCGGCAGCGGCCAGCAGCTCGCGGAGCGGCTCGACGATGGTCGACGCCTCGGTGTTGCGAACATCGAAGACTCGCGTTTGCCGGGCGGCGGGAATGAGCTGCTGCGCTTGGCGGAGGATGTCCGCGTATCTGCGCACGCCGGTGGCGTCACCGACAAGCAGCACGCTGCCCGTGGCGGGCTCGATGGATGGCTCGACGGTGCCTCGCTCGATGGCGGACATGCCGAGAGTGAGCTGTTGGTAGAGCTCGTCGGCGCGGGCCTTGATGTCGGAGGCTTGCTCCGGCGGAAGTGGCACGACTCGGATCTCGCGCGGCGAGACAGTGGCTGACTCGAGTTGCGCGGCGAGCGTCTCGATCGCGCGGTGTTGATCGGGCGTTGCGCGCACGATGAGCGAGCTGAGCTCGTCGACGGCTTCGATCACCGGCGGCTGATAGCCGATGGGATCGCCCGCCGGTTGCAGCATAGTTTGGGCAAGACGGGTGAGCCGGGGCGCGAGCTGGCTCGGACGGGTTGAGTCGAGCTCGATCATGCGGCTTGAGCGGCGACCCGCGAGTGTGCCGCCGGCCTCGCGGAGACGATTCTCGAAGCGGTCCAGGGCTTGCCGAGAGCCGGTGAGAATGACGGAGCCTTCGGCATCAACGGATGTCGCGACGGGGTCGTCCTCGGCATCGGCGCTATCGAGCGTTTGTGCGATATCGAGCAGTTCGGCGGCTTGCGCAGCGGGCAGTTCGAGCAGGCGGACGGTGGTGTCGCGCTCGGGCGGTGCGTCGAGTGCTTGGGCAAGGCTGGTGAAGGCCTCGACATCGAGCGATGGGCCGGACACGAGGATGCCGTCGCCAGCGGGCGTCGGTGTGAAGCGAAGGACGGCGAGCTGCCTCGGCGTGAGCATGCGGCGGGCGGTCTGTTCGATGCGCGCAGCGTCGGTGTTGTCGAGGGCGATGGTGCGTGTGGCGAACTCGCGCGGTGCGTCGGTCGCGGTGCGGCCGAGGCCGGGGTCGACCTCGACGAGCAGCATGGATGCGCGCGCAACGAGATCGGCTGCGCCGACAATGGTGAGCTTGCCGGCTGAGGGAAGCGGCAGCACCTTGGGGCGGCTATCACGGGGCAGTTCGGCGAAGAGCTGGTTGACGTTGTTAGCTGCGTCTTGTGGCGTGATGGCTTCGAGCTGGAAGGTGACCATCTCGATATCGCCGCCCGCGCCGCCGGAGGGACGGTCGAGGAGGTTGAGGAGTTCTTCGACGGTTTCGAGCCGTGTGCGCGGGCCGACGGCGATGATGCTGTTGGTGCGGTTGTCGGCCTGGATGTTGAGGCCGGAGATATCGACCTTTTCGACTTCGGTGCGGCGGCCGTCCTTATCGATAAAGACTTCGCGGACGCGTTCACCGACGAGCCCGCGGAGGGAGCCGAGCACCTCGCGTGCGCGCGCATGCGTGAGCGGGAACAGGCGGTACTCGCTGTCGACGGGTTTGACTGCGTCGATGATGCCTACGACGCCTCGGATGCGCTCGGCTTGGCCGGCGCTCTCGACGAGGATGAGCATGTTCTGGCGGTCGACGGGTGTGATGGAGCCGTAGCTGGCGATGAGCGGCTTGATGCGCTCGGCGACGTCGGACGCGCGGCTGTTGTCGAGCGGGATGATGAGCGTGACGATCTGATCGGGGGTGATGTCGGCTGGGAACTCTCCCTCGATGACCGGGCCTTCTTTGCGGGCGGCGTCGTTGATTGACGAAAGGAAGAGGTAGTCGTCTTCGAGGCGGAGGCGGACGCCGTGGCGTTGCATCGCGAGATTGACGATGCTGAGCGCTTGTTCGAAGGGGTAGGCGGAGCCGCTGACGAAGCTGAAGGTGCTGCCGGGAGGGTCGGTCTCGCGGATGATGGGCAGGCCGGTCTCGCGGCTGAATACATCGAGCACCTGCGCGAATGGCGTATCGCTGAAGGCGAAGCGCACGTCGGCGGGTGCTTGCGTGGCCGCGGGCGTGGCCGGTTGGGATTGGGGCTGCTGGGCTGCCGGTTGGGGGGGCGCTGGCTGAGCGGCATCTTGGAATGCAGCGGCGGACGCGGCGAGCCCGGACACCGCGAGCATTGCGGCGATGGCTTGGGCTGCGAAAATGGACCGGCTTCGCTGAGGTCGCATGGCTGTTCCTTCCCTGGCGGTCGCGCGGCCCCACGCTTGGGTGGGGGCACGGTCATCGAGGCCTCCGGCCTCGGCCGCTGGCAATCTACCAGACGGATGCGCACGACCGCGAAATGTCTCGATTGCGGATCAGGAGGCGGGCTTTCCTTGCTTCAGAGTCTGGCCGAGTGGCACGCGGATGCGGCCTCGATCGGATTCGAAGACTGCGGCTTCGGTCTCGATGCTGACGAGGCTTGCGCCGAACAGGTCCTCGCCGACGGCGAGGTTGCGGGTGGCGTTGTTTGGGCCGCTGAGCGTGGCGATGGCGGCGTTGCTGCCCTGCCAGAGCCCGGTGATGCGCCACGCGAGGTAGGCCGGGGGCCTGGGCGGCGGGGCTTTGGGTGCTTCGGTCTCCACCGGCGGCGGCGGTGGCGGCGGGTCTTTCTTGGGAGGCGGCGGCGGCGCGGTCAGCACGTAGCGATCGACGAGCCGGTTGAGGCGGGCGAGATCGGCTGCGCGGGCTTCGACGACCTCCGGCGTGACGGCTACATCGCCCTCGGGCGAGCGGCTCGGCATGTAGCTGGTGGTAGGACGGAGCGTGACGGCGAAGCTCTTGCGCTCGGCGTCGGTCGGTTTGATATCGACGTAGTCGACGCGGGCGATCCCAGGCGCAGCCTTGGAT
>JBCCQU010000006.1:0-17907 GCA_039208875.1 Planctomycetota bacterium | reverse complement strand
GTTCGAGCCCTGGTCGAGCAGGCCGGCCTCGTTGGTAAACGTCGCGATCACGACCTGACCGAGCGAACGGAACAGGCCGTTGCTGAACGTGCCGACGATGGTGCCGTCGCGGCCCACGCTGAAGTCCTCCAGCGTGCCCGACTCGCGACCATCGCGGAACGTCGCGGCAATTTCACTCGATGTGTCGGCGAGCGCTGTCACAGCTTGCTCGCCCTCCGTCAGTGAGATATTGAACAGCAGCGGCGACACAGCACCCGTGCCTTCGCGATTGACCGACACCGCGATCGGATCGGTCGTTAGCAGCTGACCAAACGTGTCAAACTCCAGCGTGCCCGTCGCGATGCCCGGGCCCGCATCGCCGAGGTTGTCCGCAGAATCAATGAAGTAGCGCCACGTCGTGCCGGTATCGGTCGTCGCCTCAAGCGTCAGGCCCATCTCGACCTCGATCGCCGAGCCAAGCGAATCGAACACGACGAAGGTCGTGCGCACACTCTCGCCGGTCGCGTTCGCGGTCTCGGTTGCGCCGAACGGCAGCCTCGCGAGCGTGCCATCAGTCTCGAGCACGCGGAACGCATTACCCGGCAAGTCAAAGTCGTTGGCACTGCCCGTGTTGCCGACTACCTGCAGCGCACCGGTCAGCGGATCAAGCGAGACACCCGGCGTCAGTCCATCGGGGTTTGCCACGCCGGTCTGCTGAATGCCAAGCGTCTGCGAAATAAACGTCATCAGATCCTGTACGGTGCTCGCCGCGGTGATCTCGAGTTGTGCGGTCGGAAGCGCACCGCCAGCGCGACGCGCACCATCGATCTCGAAGATCTGACCCGCCGCGAACAACGGCGTGCCCGAGCCAAGCTGCAGCGGATCCTCGATCTCCGTTAGCAGACTCGTTGCCTCGAGCACGTTGCCCGGCGTCGGTGGCACCGTCGCACCCGCGATGAGGCTGAGCCCCGCGCCGGTCGTTGCACTCAGTGTCGTCACGGTGCCGCTGGCCGGCAGATTGCCATCAGCGTTGAGATTGCCACTGAACCGCACCTGCGTTGTCTGCTCAGCAATCGAACGCGCACCGATCGGAATGCTCAGCGGCTGCAACTGCCCTTCCTGAATCTGGAAGTTGTCATCGACGCCGTACCCCAGCAGCACATCGCCTTCCGACGTCACGAGGTTGCGCGCTTCATCCTGCCGAAACGACCCGGCCCGCGTGAATGCACGGTCGCCATCGCGCTCGACAACGAAGAAGCCGCTGCCTTCGATCGCGAGATCGCGCTGATCGCCGGTGACCGACACCGAACCCTGCGTGAAGTCGCGCTGCGTTCCCGCGACACTCACGCCGAGGCCAATCTGTGTCGGGTTGGTGCCGCCGCTTTCCGGCGTGGGCGGCAGGCCATCACGAAGCGTCTGCTTGATCGAGTCGGCGAACACCAGCCGCGAACGCTTGTACGCCGTGGTGTTCGAGTTGGCGATGTTGTTACCCACCACCTCGATGTTTCGCGAGTTGGCGTTCAGCCCGGACAGCCCCGTAAACAACGCAACGGTCGATGCCATGCGTGGATCTCCTCGATCGGTCTCAGCCTCGTTCGTTACCCGGCGCGGCGGTCAGTCTTCGTTGGATCGTCAGCCTCACTCAGCGCCGCGAGCAGCGACGGGTGCACACCCGGACCAATCGGCCCCATCACTTCGTTGCCCGCGCCGACATCCTCCGCGCCCGTCAGTCGGATGACCGTGTCGAAGCCGGTCAGCACGCCGCCGCGCGACTGCATGTCATTCGGCCCGAGCACACCCGTTACGCGGCGACGCAGCACATCGACCTCGAGCGTGCCTTCGCTCGACAGCACAAGCGCCTTGCTCGCGCCCGCAGCCTGCGCACGATCGAGCGCTGCGGAGAGTTCATGCATCGCCTCAGGCCCGAGCGAAACGCCTACGCCGCGCGCGATCGATACCGGCAGCCCGGTCGCAGCCTCGCCGCTCCGCGCACCCTCCAAGAGCGATGCAAAGCTCAGCGATGTCGGATCGTTCGGCGGCCGAACGCCGGCATCACCAGCAGAGATCGAAGCCGGCCGAATGCCAGCACCGAGGGCTCGAATCAAATCACCGCCGCTCGGACTCACAGCGGCTCACCGCCGTTGTCTTCATCTTCGTTGTCGCTCTGGTCAACGTTTGGTTGCACAGCAGCACCGACGATCTCATCAACCTGGCTCATCGGCAACCGTGTGCCATCCTCAAGCGTCAGCACAGCACCGGTGTCGGTCGCCGACGCCGATCGCACAACGCCGTCCACGCGGCGGTTGTCTTCACTGACACCACTGATGGATGAACCAATGATCGACGCAGCCGACGAAAGCTCGTTCTGTCCGACGAGCGTTTCCAGCGCTGTTATCAGATCAAGGTCGGACTCGATCGTGCGGATGCTGGCGAGTTGCTCGAGCATCGCGCTCGTATCGTTCGGCTCGAGCGGATCCTGGTTGGCAAGCTCAGCCAGAATGATGTCGAAATATTCATCAGTCGAAAGATCGCCGATGGTGTTGCTTGCCTCCGCTGCCGGGATTCGCGGCGCAGCAACAGTCGGCACGCTCGTGATGTCGCTCATCGAACACCTCTTCCGCTATGACACCCGCTCGCCGACGCTCCGCGCACAGCTCACGACATGAGATCATGCAACCGCATCGACGCGGACCACCAGGCCCTCGACACGCTCGACAATCGCGTCGGCTCCGCCGCGCTGCTCACCGAGTGCATCCGAGCCGTCCAAGGCCGAATCACTCGCACCCTCGGCGCTTCCAGCGCCGTCACCCCGGCCCGCGCCTCCCGGCGAGCCGCTGTGCTGCTGATCGGTCTGACCGCTCAGGCTCCCACCCGGCGATCGTTCCCGATCTTCGCGGGTCGCCGCTCCGCCGCGACCCTCATCCGTTGGCTCGATGACCAGGCGATCAACCTGCAAGCCGCGCGACTCCAGCGCGCCACGGAGCGAAAGCTGCGAAGCCTCTAGCAAGGCCCGTGCCTGTTCTGTCGTCGCGCGAAAAGTTGCCGTCACAACGTCTTGCCGAACCGCGACCTGCACCTGCAATCGCCCGAGCCCGTCCGGCCGGAGCGTCAAGGTTGCCGTGCCATCCTTGCGTTGCATCGCAGCTGCAAGCCCACGCGCAATCTGTGCCTCCATCGCAGCACGATCGTTGCGCGTTGTCGCAGGCGTTGCCGACTTCGCTTTGCCACGCTCAACCGCTGCCCGGAACGCCGAATCACCGAGGCCTGCGCGCACGCCGTCAACGCGAGCAGCTGCGGCAGTGTTCGTTGGCGGCGCACCCGCGCTTGCCTTCGCAGCCGCGGTACTGGCTACACCGGGCAGGCCTACGGCGGATGCATTCGTATTGGTCGGTGTCGCGCCAGCATTCGGCACGCCCGTACTCACGGGTTGCGACGCACCCGGCTCACCGGCGTTCCCCGCTGCCGGCCGCACCGTCCGCGTCGCATCCGCGAATCTCTGCGTCGCTGCATCATCCGAACCATTTGACGTTGTGTTGGCTGTGCGCCCAGCGGCTGCTGCCGCTCGCTCGTTTCGCACACTCGCCTCGCGCGACTCGGACACATCGCGCGAAACAAGCTGCCGACTCTCGCGTTCAGCTTGAGCTGGCACGCCACGATCGGTTTCCCGTTGCGCATTGCCACTGTCATTGCCGGGATTCCGAGGCACAGCCTCGCCGCCGCCCGCATCCGCTGCAGTCGCACGCCGAGCCTGCGCACCGCTCGAATCGAACGGCAGCCCCTCGCCGCGATCAAGCGATGTGCCCGGCTGACTCCAACGCCCCGACATCGCAGCAAGCACCGCCGCATCGAACCGGCCGTCAAGATCGACAGCCGCTGCGCGCTCGCCGCGGTCTCGTTCCGATTTCCCGGGCAGAAGCTGGCTGCCCGCATCGATCCGCATCTTCACTGCTCCGGAGCGGCCGCGTTCTCAAGGCCGAACACTCGCAGTCGCTCCAGCAAATCGGCAGCCAACGCCGGATCCTCTTCCGTGAACTCGCGCATGATCTTGCCGCGCGCCCGGCCGCTCATCGCGTTGAGGTACGACACAGCCTGCGTGATGCCGTCCGCCGCTCCGGTATCGAGCGTCGACGCGTTGCCCTCGATCAATTCGGCGAGCACCGCCCGCGCCTCGTCAGCCTTCAGATTCTGAAGCACCCCCACCGCTGTGCGGAACTGCTCATCTCCCTCGATAGCTGCAAGCTCCGTGCGCATGGCTTCGAACGCATCTCGCTCCGCCTCAAAGGCTTCCCGCTCGTCGTCCAGCTCGCGGCGTTCACGCCCAAGCGTTCGGCCGAGGTCCTCGATCTCCCGCTGCATGCGCGCAATCCGCTGCTGATGCTCCTCCTGCTCGGCGAGCCGAATCTCCAGCATCATCTCGGCAGACACCGGCAAGCCATCGCCCTGTGTCTCGTCCTCGCCGGCCTCCATCGCCTCGGCCTCGCGCTCGAGCCGAGCCTGCTGAAGCGGAATCGGCTCCTCTAGCACACCCCAGACCTCATCAAGACGATCGACATCGATCCGCTCGGTCGCGAGCAGCCAGCCGATGATGCCCGTAAGCACCATGAAGTTCAGGATCGCGACGATGGCGATGGCCGCTCCGAGCCGTGCGATCATGCCGAGGACTCCTCACTCGTGCGACGACCGTGCCGGGTCGTCACGATGTCATCAACCAGCGCCATCTCGATGCGCTCGCGGCCGCGCTTCCACTCGGCAAGCCTCCGCTCACGCAGCAGCTCCACCGCGCGCCGCGCAGCCATTGCCTCCGCGAGCAAGCGACGGGCCGCAGCAAGCCGCTCGTGCACCGCTGCCAGTTCCACAGCGTCGCGCCGCGTCTGCGCGATGTCGCGCAACGACGATGACGTCGACTGGCGAACCGTGCGCATGTCGAGCCGGCCACCGCTCAACGACGCCGTCACTTCTGCCCGGCTGGTCCGGGCCGCCTGCTGCGCGCGCCGTATGCGTTGTTCGATCGCCAGCCTCTGCGATTCAAGCTCCGCCACAGCCAACTGCCGCTCCCGCTCGGTCCGCAGCCGCTGATCGAGTACGGGCTCCAGCTTGAACACGAAGCCGGCCATGCCTTATTACGCCCCTGCCGCTTGGTTGCCCGCCTGCCGCTTGGCCAGCTCGTTGCCGGTTTTGACCGCCAGCGACAGCATTGCGCGCACGGATGCATCCATCTCAGCGCCGTCCGTCGGCGACTGCCTGAGCAACGCATCGATCTGGTCCTTGTGATCGATCGCGATGTCGGCCTCGGCACGCGAGCCGCGGGCATACGCCCCGACCTGCAGCAGTTCCTCAACATCCTTGTGCGCAGCGAGCAACTTGATGAGCTCGCGCCGCCCGGCCTGATGCTCGGGCGTTGACACCGCCGATGCGACCCGGCTGACCGAGCCAAGAACATCGATAGCCGGGAAGTGGCCGCGCTGTGCGAGCGCGCGCGACAGCGAGATGTGTCCGTCGAGGATGCCGCGGGCAGCATCCGCAACCGGATCCATTTCCTCATCGCCCTCGACAAGCACTGTGTACAACCCGGTGATCGAGCCACCGCCCAGACTTGCATCAACAGTGCCCGCGCGCTCGAGCATCAGCGCGAGCTGCGCAAACACGCTGGGCGTGTAGCCGCGCGTGGCGGGCGGCTCGCCGACACTCAGGCCGACCTGCCGCTGCGCGTGCGCAAAGCGCGTCACCGAGTCCATCATCAGCATGACAGCCTTGCCGAGCGATCGGAAGTGCTCAGCCGCCGCGCACGCCAGCTTGGCAGCCCGCAGCCGCATGACCGGAGACTCATCACCGGTCGCGATGACGACGATCGACCGTTGCAGACCTTCCGGGCCGAGCGCATCGTCGATGAACTCGCGTGCCTCGCGGCCGCGCTCGCCGATGAGGGCGATCACGTTGACGTCGGCTTCGGTATGCCTGGCGATCTGACCCATGAGCGTACTTTTGCCGACGCCCGGACCCGCGAAGATGCCGAGCCGTTGACCGCGGCCCAGCGTGGTGAACAGGTCCAGGGCGCGCACGCCGGTCGCAAGCGGCTGCTTGATCGGCGGCCGGGTGAGCGCCGGCACGGGCGCAGGGCTGAGCGGCGTGCGTACGAGATCATGCATGGCGCCGAGGCTGTCGATGGGTTCGCCGAGCCCGTTGACGCATCGGCCGAGCATGGCGGGGCCGACGAGTGCGGTTTGTTCGTGCTCGATGCCGACAACTCGATCGCCGCGTCGCATGCCCGCGGTCTGGCCGAGGGGCATAAGGATGGTGTCGTCTTGGCTAAAGCCGACGACTTCGGCCGGGATGGCTTCGCCGATTGCCGACGCCTCGATCATGACGAGGCCACCGACTGGAACGGGTAGCTCTCTCGCGAGAACCGTGAGGCCTCGCAGTTCGACGATGCGGCCCGAGATACGCATCGGTTCCACCGCGGAGACCAACGCCAACTCGCGTGCCAGCACGCTCATGCAGCGAGCCCGGGCTTGTCGTCTTCAGCCGAATTGCCAGTTGCGTCACCCGCTGCCTCATGAGCGCCGCCGACATCGTGCTCCGAGGCCTCGGTCGCGTCGGTCTGATCGGGTGTCTGCGAGACGTCGGTTGCTGTCGGCGCATCCGGCAGCAAGTCCTGCACGAGCCTGTCGAACTGGGACGCGATATCCGCGATGATCTCGCCGCCGTCCGCTGTACGCACGATGCACGAACCGCGATCGAGCGTTTCGTCTTCGATGAGTTCGGCGTGGTCGCTGCGGCCGGCCTGCGCGCACAACTCGGGCAACACCGCCTGCACCACATCGAAGTCGACACGCGACACGCACACCTCGATGCGTCCCGAGCTAGATACGACCGCGAGCGCAGCGGCGACTTGGACGGACGCCACCTGATGATCGATATCGACGACGCGCTTCGTCACACGCTCGGCGAGCATGACCGCCAGCTTGACGATGTCGTGCCGTGCCTGCCGCTGCATGTTGTCGCGTTCGTCATTCAGCGTGGCCAATGCTTCGGCCCAGGCGTTGCTCAGTTCGTTGCATTCCGCGGCGGCCGCGGCGATCGCTTCCTCGCGGCCCTCTTGCATGCCTTGCTTTCGGCCGTCTTCCAAGCCGCGCGCGAGCCCGTCCGCGTAGCCCTTCTCCTCGGCACCCTTGATGAGACGATCGCGTTCGGCGTGCGCATCGGCGAGGATCTTTGCGGCCTCTGCTTCGGCAGCGCGACGCATCGCCTCCGCGCGGCCCGACAGATCGCCGAGATTCAGCCGAACCGGCTTGGCGACTGTTGTTGCGTTTCCGCCTCGGATCAGAGCCATGGTGTCTTGCCTCGCAGAGTCATCAGACAATCAACTCCTCGCCGCCGCCGCGGCCTTCGATGACGACATCTCCGGCTTCTTCGAGACGCCGCACAACATCGACGATGCGTTGCTGGGCTGCTTCGACATCGCTGACGCGGACGGGGCCCATGAACTCCATGTCTTCCTTGATCATGGCAGCCGCCCGCTCGGACATGTTGTTGAAGATCTTGTCCTTCAGATCGTCCGACGCGGTCTTGAGAGCCAGCGACAGCTCGTCGTTCTCGATCTCCTTGAGCACGGACTGGATGCCCTTGTCGTTCACCAGCGTGATGTCGTCGAACACGAACATCAGTCGGCGGATCTGCTCGACAAGCTCGGGATCCTCAGCCTCCAGACCTTCCATAATCACGCGTTCGGTGGCACGATCTGCGAGGTTCAGCACTTCGGCAACGGTATCGACGCCGCCAGCCTTCTCCATGCTCTGGCCGAGCATGTTGCTGAGCCGACTCTCGAGCCCTCGCTCGACTTCGCGGATGACCTCCGGGCTGGTCTGCTCCATGTTGGCGATGCGTTTGATGACCTCGAGCTGCTTCTGCGTTGGCAATCCAACCAAAACCTCGGCAGCCTTGTGGTGCGCAAGGTGACACACGATCAGCGCGATGGTTTGCGGGTGCTCGTCCTGGATGAACGTAAGCAGGTTTTCGCTCTCAGCACGCTGAAGAAATGCGAACGGCGTCTTCTGCACCTGCGTCTGGATCTGCTGCAGAATCCGCTCTGCTTGCTTCGGATCCATCGACTCCATCAGCACCAGCTTGGCGTAATCGAGGTTGCCCTCGCTTGCGTACTGGCTCGCGATCGTCACGTTGTAAAACTCTTCGACGACGTCGCGGAGCAGCTTCTCCGGGATGCGACCGAGGCTGGCGAGCTCGCGCGTGACTTCTTCGACCGACTCGGCCGGCATGTGCTTGAGCACCGTCGCGGCTCGCTCGGGACCGACAGCGAGCAGCAGCACGGCCGACTTGGTCACGCCGTCCATCTCGTCGAGCGGCTTGCTGAGTTTTTCGATCGCCCGTGTCGGCATCGCCTTCCTTCGCTACGCCATCGTCTCGTTCGCGTCTAGCTTTCTTCGTCGCTCGTGACCCATCTCGACAGCATCTTGGCTGCGACCTCGGGCTCACCCGAAACCATCTCCTGCACCTGCTCAAGCAGCTTGGCGGAGCGTGCCTCGTTGTCGTCGACCTCGATGCCGTCGATCGCGACATCGCCTTCATCGGCCTCGCCAACGAGGTCATCGGGCGTCTGCAACTGCGGCGGGATGCCAACGACCTCTTCCGGCGTCGGCATCTCGGCCCGCTTGCCGACGCGCCGCACCATCGTCAGCATCATGCCGACGGAAACGAGTGCCAAGATGCCGAGGATCGCGGTATCCACGATCTCACCCATCGGCATGCCGAGCACAGTGCCTCCGCTGCTGCCGCCCGCGAGCATGCCGAACAGCCCGGCCTGCGACGGACCAACCGGCCCCATCGGCACGTTCACCGGAATCATCGATACGACCACGTCACCCTCGACCGCTCCGGCGTCGGTCACAGCCCGCACATGCGGCAGCACGCTGTCGCGGATTCGGCCCTGCTCGGCGGCGAAGGCCTCGTCGATCTGAGCCTGCGTCGGCTCGGGCGCGTCGGCGCCGTCGGCTGGCGCGTCGGTCGCGATCAGCGAGACGATGTAGCTCCGCGGCACGTTGATCGACGCAGCCAATCGCGTCGGCATGCCACGCGGATCGGTCACGCGTTGCCGTTCGCTGCCGACAAAGCTCTCGAACTCGGTCTGGTCGTCGGTCTGCGTGAAGCTGGTGCCGATGTCTTCGCTGCCGCCAGCGATACGGACCTGCGTGTTTGACTGCACACCCGGGGCGGCGGCTTTCGAGCCGGTGGTTTGATCCTGGCTCGTCGATTGCTCACGCAGCGGCAGGCTCAGTGTGCCCTGCTCCAGCGGCAGGTGACGATTGGTCTCGCTCTGCACCTGCGTGACATCGACCTGGGCTGTGACCGCGATCGTCGCGCCGGGCACATGGGCCAGCAACTCCTCGATCTTGTCGCGCACCGCCTGCTCGACGCGGGCGGCGTGTTCCATGTACGTCGTCGGGATCTGAGCGTCTTTGTCGGTCGGTCGGCGTTGGCGACCGGTCGAGCCATCGATGACGCGAACAGCATCGGCTGTGAGACCGGCGCGGGCACCGGCGATGAGTTGCGCCACGGCATCGACCATGCCCTGATCGATCGGGCCGCCGCCGGACGTAAAGACCGTGGCGGAGGCTGTGGCTCGCGGGACGGCACGACCGAGGCCGCGGCGCTCGGGAACATCGAGAAGCACCGTGGCCGAGCGCACGCCGGCGAAGCGGCTGATGACTCGGCTCAGTTCGTTCTGTAACGCGATGGTGTAAAGCTGATCGTTCTGCTGCCGCGTGAGATGCATGCCCTGGTTGTCGAGAAGGTTCTGGAAGAGCAGCGTGGTGTCGTTGGGCAGTTGGCCATTCTCAGCCAGCACGCTGACCGCAGCGGTCTGCATGTGCGGCGGCACAACCACCTGATCGCCCGACATCGTCGCGGAGATGCCCGCAGCCTGCAGCGTGGTCACGGTTTGCTGCGTCGAGCCGCCGGCGCCGGTGGGCAGCAGCGGCACCATGCGAGGCTTGGCGGCGTACTGTGTGACGAGAAACAGGCCCATCACGGCGATGACCGCGAGTGAGCCGATCAGCAGGCGCTGACTCGCCGTCATGCGGCCGAGCGCCGAGCGCACAGTTTCCATCGCTTGCCGCAACGCGTCCACGTGTCCGGCCCTCCAGGCCTCTGGGCATCGGTGCCATCCATGCACCGCCCGCCGGACCGGGTGCCTCCTGCACCTCCTCGGGTCGACACTTTCTGGGTCCTTCGGACGCTATCACTTAAATATGTGCTAACTTGGCGGCCCTTCCGCTGCTTTGGCGCGAGCGCGCCCACAAACGGCGCTACCGATCGTCAGACTCGCATCTGCTTGATTTCGTCGTAGGCTTCCATCACCTTGTTGCGGACCGACTGCAGCATCTGGAAGGCCATGTCGGCCTTCTGCGTCGCGAGGATCACGCCCTCGACATCGCTCCGCTGCCCGGACGACAACTCTTGCACAGCCTGCGTGGCATCGGCCTGCAGCTTGTCCGCCTGCTTGAGGTTGGCCAGCAGCGAATCCTTGAAGTTCGCACCGTCCTCAGCCTTGCCGGCTGCGGGCGATGACGTCGGCCGTTGCACCGGCCCCACGCCGCCCGATCCGATCAGTCCCAGTGGGTCAGACATCACTCGCTCCGTCAGGCCAGCATCCGCAGAGCCTGGGTCATCGTGTCTTTCAGTGCTTCCGCAGCCGTCACATTGGCTTCGTACGCACGGGCAGCCGACATCGCGTTGACCTGCTCGGTCAGGCTGTCGATGTTCGGCACCATGATGTAGCCATTCTCGTCGGCCTCGGGATGATCGGGCTCGAATCGGCTGCGAAGAGCATCCTGATCGGCCACGATCGAGCTGACATGCACACCGAGCCGCCGCCCCGCGTCGCTTGCTGCCCACGGATCACCAGCCGAGAAGTTCACCAGCCGCTTGCGGAACGGGTCGTACTCGCCGTCGGCGTTGTAGAGCGCGCCGCGATTGGCGATGTTGGCCGACGTCGCTTCGAGCCGCGTTCGCTGAGCGATCATGCCGCTGGTCGGGATGTCGAGAGCACCGAACACGGTTCACGTCTCCTCGGGGTTATCGCGTCCGCTGGATGGCGTCCATCAGCATGGTCCGCCCGGCTCTGTGCAATTCGGCTGCCACACGGAAGGCTGACGTCGTCTCGGCCAGATCCTGCATCACACGCTCGATATCGCGGTTGTTGCGGTCGTGGTGCAGCAGGCCGCCGCTGGTCGATCGCGGGTTGAGCGCAAGATCGCCGCGATCATCGCGCACAAGTTCGCGGGTCTCCCGCCACTCGATCTCGCCGCGGCCGCCCCGCTCATCACGCTTCTGCACAGCCTCAGCCAGCGTCCTCTGAAACGCTGCCGGCGACACATCCTTGTGGATAAATCCGGGCGTATCGAAGTTGGCAATGTTGTGCGCGATCAAACGCTGGCGTTGCGCAGCGAAGCGCATGGTCAGCTCGAGAGCTGGCAGCGAACCCGCGTTGGTCAGTCCGTTGATCGACACATTGCCTCCGATAGCAAGGCCCGGGCCAGCCGCCCGAGCCCCGTTGCATCCACCTTCAGCCGGCCGTCAGAGCGTCGGCTCGACGAGCTGCATTTCCTTCCACTTCTTGAGCTTGAGGCCCAGCGTGCGGACGCCGATGCCGAGGGCCTTGGCGGTGCGCTGTCGATGGCCGTTGAACGATCGCAGCGCGGCGATGATGGCCTCGCGCTCGATCTGCTCGAGCGGCCGAATCTCGCCGTTGGCATCGCGCACCGAGCCGATCGGCACAGCACCGGGCAGCCCACTCGCAAAGCCGTTGGCAGCCGACGAGGCGTGATGGCCATTGGTACCGTTGACGCCGTTCATGCCGTGCATGCCGTTCACGCCGGCGTGGCCATTGGCTGCGGGCTTGGGCTCGACGACGCTCGACACCGCGACCGCGCGCGTCGGTGTCGCGTTGAGCCAGGGCGAGATGAGATCGGGCGTGATCACACCGCCATCGCCGCCGTTTCGACTGCGGGCCTGCAGCAGCACCACCGCACGCTCGATGATGTTCTGAAGCTCGCGAACATTGCCGGGCCACGCATAGCTCCGCAACAATTCCATCGCTCGGCCATCGATCGCGACCGGGCCGCGGCCCTCGCGAGCCGCGATCAGCCCCGCGAAGTGCTCCGACAGCTTGGCAACGTCGCCCTCGCGCTCACGCACCGGAGGCATGTGAATCGGCAGCACGTTCAGCCTGAAGAACAAATCCTGCCGGAACGTGCCCTTGGCCACTTCCTGAGGCAGGTCGCGGTTGCTCGTCGCGATCACGCGGACATCAACCGAGATCGTCGCGCTCGAGCCAACTCGCTCGAACGCCCGCTCCTGCAGCACACGCAGCAGCTTCGACTGCACCGCCGGGCTCACCTCGCTCACCTCGTCGAGCAAGAGCGTGCCGCCGTGCGCCAGCTCGAATCGACCCTTGCGCAAACGATCCGCGCCGGTGAACGCGCCCCGCTCGTGTCCGAACAGCTCGCTCTCCAGCAGCGACTCACTGAGGGCTGCACAGTTGATCGCAAGGAATGGGCCGTCCGACCGCGGCCCGGCCTCGTGGATCGCCCGCGCGACCACTTCCTTGCCCGTGCCCGACTCGCCGCAGATCAGCACCGTGCCAACACTGCCCGCAACAGCTTCCGCCTGTTGCTTGACGCGACGCATCGCGGACGACTCACCGATGAGCCGACCGAGACCGATGCGCTCGGCCGTTGGCTCCGATGCGCTCTCCGCGGTCGCTGCACGCAGCACAGCGTTCTCGCGCACCAGCTTGCCGTGCTGGATGGCACGCTTCACCGCGATCACCAGCTCATCGCCCTCGAACGGCTTGGTGATGTAGTCAAACGCACCGAGCCGAATTGCCTCGACCGCGGTATCGATCGTGCCGAAGGCTGTCATCATCACGACGGGCAACTCGTCGTCGAGCTCTCGCACCTTCTCAATGAGATCGGTGCCGGTCATGCCGGGCATCTTGAGATCGGTCACGACAGCATCGGGCCGCGCCGCCGCGATGGCATCGAGCGCCGCTGCGCCGCCGTCGGCTGTGCGCACCTCGAAGCCGGCCCGCTTGAGGGTGGCACCCACGCTATCGCGCATCATCTCTTTGTCGTCCACAATGAGGACCGTGCTCGCCGTAGTCATTCAGGCCGCCTCCGCATTCCCTGCGTTGTTGACGTCCGGGACGATCAGCGTGATCGTGGTCCCGGGGCCGGGGGTGTTCTGTTCGACCTCGACGCGCCCTCCGTGGGCATCGAGGATCCTGTGCACGATCGGCAGGCCGAGACCGGTCCCGGCTGCACGCGTCGTAAAGAACGGATTGAAGATCCGCTCGACAACATCGGCCGGTATGCCCGGGCCGGTGTCCTTCACCGCGAGCCGGAGCAATCCGCCCTCGACATCAGCCGAGACCGTCAGCCGATGACCGCTCGCCGGCGCATCCGCCTCACGCATCGATTCGATCGCATTGCGCACGACATTGACCAACGCGCGTTGCAGTTGGTCGCAATCGATATCTGCCGCGATCTGCTCGTCGACGTGCAGTTCAACATCGACATCGTCGAAGCCGGCCACGCCCACGCACGCCGCGACTGCCGCCTCGACCATGTCGAGCAGCACGACGGTATCGCGCCGGAGCTTGATGTCCGCCGAGAACGCGAGCACATCGTTGACGATGGCATCGAGGCTGCGCACCGCGACACCGATGCGCTTCGCAGCCCGCTGCCGATCCGGATCATCCTGGTCGGCGAGTGCCGCCGCGTCGAGCGATATCGCACCCAGCGGATTGCGGATCTCGTGTGCGATGCCGGCCGCCATCTCGCCGAGCGCCGCCAATCGCCGCGATCGCTCCAGTTCACGGTTGGCATCAGCGAGTTGACCGCGCAGCCTCGCGACCTCAGCCGTGAGCTGATCGTGCGAGCCCTGCAGCTTGTTCGTCACTTCGTTGAACGAAGTAATCAACTCGGCCAAGTCGTCAGCCGTCAGCCGCTGCGTGATGGTGCTGTCCAGCTGCGTCACGCTCAGCCCTCCCGATCCTGGAACCGCGCCTGCGCACCGGGCCGGCCGGGCGTGCCGTATGCAGCCACCGCCGCCCTGCCCTGCGCAACGCCCGACAACCGCTTGGCTGTCTCGTCGCGCTCGCGTTCAAGATTCGATCGATCGGCCGCGTCCCGCTCCGCGACTTTCGACGCAAGATCCTGCAGGCTCTGGATGTCATCGCCAACCGCTGCGCGCTCAGCCGGCGAAAGCCTGCCGAGCACAGCATCCCATCGCTCGCGGAACGGCCCAAGTTCCTCGCCGATGCCCGTGATCTCATCGACAAGCACCTGCCGCTCGCCGAGCAGGCCGAGCAACGCATCGGCATCGCGCGCCTCGATCATCGCAGCCTGCCGTTGGCTCAGCACATCGAGTTGCTCAAAAGCTGCCGTCTGGCGGCCGATCATGTCGCGCAGCCGCGATGCCAATCGCTCGCCGCCCGCTTCGATCATCGCGTTCACGTGCTCCGCACTCGGCATCATCAGCTCCCGAACCCGTACAGCTCCGCTGTCGAATTCAGCCATCGTTCCCAGTCATCGCGCGACATCGGCAGATACGGATCGTCCCAAGCCTCCGCGGGCAATGCGTTGTAGAAACGCTTGGCTCGCTCGTTCTCGTTGCGTGCGCGCGCCAAGTCACCAAGCTCGAGATGGCAATTGACGATTTGGATCATCGAGACCAGCGCCGCCGGCTCGCCCGCGTTGTGCTCCGCAGCGTCCTTGTAATACCGCAACGCGCGCTCAAACTCGCCGAGGTCAAACGCACAATCACCGAGGTACGCCATCGAGTTACGGAGCGCGACGCGTTCGAACTCTGACCGCCGATCAGAAGCCACCGCTGCAAGGTCGGCCGCGACTTCCTCGAACAACGGCAGCGCCCGCCGCAGATACTGCTCGCGAGCCGACGCCATCTCGATCTCGACGCTGTCCGGCATCGCCTGCGAAACGAGTTCCACTTCGAGCCGGCCGGCTTCGCGCCGGTACGCATCCGCGAGCCGAAACTTCACGAGCGGCGTTCGCGCATCCTCCGGGTAACGCTCGAGCGCCTCCGTCAGCCGCTCGATTGCACGCGGATACTGTCCACGCAGATACAGCACGCGACCGAGCTCGATCAACGCCTCACGAAACGTCTCCGACTGCGGATCGCCGAGCGAGCCGTCGAGCGCAGCCCGCAGCAAGTCAACCGCCTCAGCATCGTTCGCGTCATCTGCATCATCCAGCAACACCTGAGCAAGCGGCACATAGCTCGCATCGCTGTACGGATTTGCGCCGCCAACACCGGTCGCATCCTGTTCCTCGATGAGCGTGCGATACGTATCGGCTGCAAGGTCGAGCTCGCCAAGCGCGTGATAGGCCGTTGCGAGCCGAAAGCGTGCCTCGCTCAGCCGCTGGTCGGACGGCCGCGACTGCACAAACTCCTGATACGACGCGACGGCAGCCGGAATATCACCGCCAAGATCGAGCGCGCGAGACGAGGCCCACAACGCATCGCCGAACGCCTCGGGATCACGCAGCACGATGCGTCTCGCGTACTCCGCGAAGTGCTGGGCTGCGCTCAACAGTCTCGCCTGCGCTTCCGCCCGCGTTGCGGGGTCGAGCCGCGAAAGGTCTTCGAGCGACAAGCCCGTCGCCCCACCCTCGGGCAGCAACGCTCGGCCGAGCCGATCGTTCACCTCGGCCAGCGCCAGCACCAAATCGAGCGGCTTCCGCTCACCGGGTGCTGCCATCGCGAACAACAGATTGCTGCGATTGGCGAAGCGCAACGCGTTGCGATCATCGAGATCATCCGTCCGCTCGGCGTACCGCTCCAGCAGACTCGCAGCGACTTTTTCCACCGAGATGCCAGCCGGGTCTTCGTGCGCGAGCATCGCGTCAATCGCAGCGCGATACGTGTCGTCAGCCTCTTCGAATTGCCGCAACGCTGCGAGCGATTCCGCAACACCGAGGAGCGCCGCCGCATGCCAGGCTGTGCGCTCCGATGCGTCGGCGATCGCCGCGTACGCAGCCCGAGCCAGCTCGACATCGGGCTCAAGCTTGGCTAGGCCGAGCTGCCCGCGTGCCCACACAGCCTCGCCGGGAGCCGAGGACGCCGATGCGCGCTCAAACTGCTCGGTCGCCTTGTCGATCTCGCCGAGCTCGATGTACGCCTCGCCGAGCAGCACGAAGAGCGTGGTAAGGGCCGGATCGTTACCCGGGCCGAGGCGAACGAGCGCCTGATTCAGCCGCACAACCGCCTGCTCGACAAAGCCTTCTGCCAAGCGGATCTCGGTCTGCCGAGCGATAGCCCATGCCTCGTCGGCGAGCGGCAAGTCCGGATCATCGAGAAACACCGCGAGGCGCTGCAGCGTCTCGGCACTCGGCTCGCCGTCCGCGATCTGCTGCTCGATGACGCGTCGATAGATCGCCCGACGCCGCTCGCCCTGCGTGGGCGGCAAGGCATCGGCACGCTCGATCGCAAGCTCGGGCTGATCCAGCGTCACCAGCGTGTCGGCCAGGAAGAACAAATCCTCCGCCCCGAGCGCACCGCCCAGAGCCTCGACTTCCAGATACGACGTGCGCACGTTTGCGTGGTTGTCACGAACATCAACCCCGAGCTGCCGCTGCCCGAGGTAAATCGCCCGCGCGAGAAGCGTGTGATACTCAGCCAGCACCGCCGAAGTCGCGCCGCGATCCTCGCGGAACGGGAACACTTCGCTGTTCAGCGTCTCGATCGCCTCGTCGTACGACTCGGCTCTGATCTGGCGCTCGGCGCGATTGAGGAACGACTGGAAGTCGCGCATCGGCTTGGTCGCGAGGCCATAGAACGCGCCGCCGGCCAGCAGCAACGCGCCGCCCGCGAGCATGACGACCGGCCAAGCCGACTTCCAGACAGACTCCAAACCGCGGGGTGCCGCAGCTTGCTCGCCTGTGTCTTGGGTTGGCTCCGACCCGTCGGCCACTCGAAACACTCCCGACGCGGGCCCGGACGACGATGGCCGAAACAGGCCGATGTCGCCGGACCAACGCAGATGCTGCGCTCATCCGTCGGCCAACTATCGGACGCACCGAGCCGATGACTTGATCGTTCTTGCGCATGAAACCGGGATAAAGGCTGGTAGCCGGCTCAGGCGGGCTCGTCAGCAGCAGCCGTGGCCACGATGGCACCCGCCGCAACGTCGCCCCGATGCCGGCCCTCGCTCGAAGCCAGACCCGCCGCCGCCCAAGGCACGATCGTCCACTTGAACAACGCCCGAGCACCGGCCCGGCGGAGCCCGAGCACCCGTGGCTCGGCCCCAACCGACACCACCCGGCAGCCGAGCAAAAGCTTGCCGGGCGACCAGCCGAGGAGCCCCTCAAAGACCGTCGTCATCGCGAGCACGAAGATCCACGCGACGAAGATCGCAGCCGCACCGCCGGGCAGCACCGTCGCGCCGATCACCGTGAACACCGCGATCGGCGACATGCCGAGCAACGCCGACGCGAGCAGTGAGGCAAGGCCCCAATCGACGATGGACGCTGCGAACCGTCGCCCCGGCTCGGCCAAGGCCACCCCCCGCGGCAGCTCGAACGCATCCGGCGGCTTCCGCAGCAGATACGTCAGCAGCACCACCATCCACGCGATCGACAGCAACGCCATCCATCGCAATTCGGGGAAGCCGACCGCACCCGACGACGCGGGCGGCCCGCTGGCCAGCACCGAACCAGTCCAGAGCGAGACCGCGGTGAGCGCGCGGATGTTGCCGGTCGCCCGCGTGGCCTTGTCGACTCGCTCGACGAGCATCAGTCGGCCTTCGCGCGCCATCGCTACGACCGCTGCGGCGTCGGCTTCGACCGACGCGATCTCCCGCAGGCCGTTCGCGCTCGCACGGCTGATGATGAC
>JBCCQU010000005.1:0-18158 GCA_039208875.1 Planctomycetota bacterium | reverse complement strand
GTACAGCCGAGTCCACACGACCTCGATGCCGTTGTACAACTGCACGCACGCGATGCCCGACTCCGCGTCAGACACAGATGCCGCGACGGTCACGGTCGACGAGTCTGCGTCGAACGCTGTGAGCGGCGCGGCAGCGAGCACCGGCGGCGTGGGGTCGGCCGATGGATCGGACCCATCGAAGAACGGGCTGAGCGAGAGCAACGCGGCCGACGATGCATCGATGCTGACGACCTCCGGCGTCTCGGGCGTTGAGAAGACGCTCGGCTCGACCCACGACCGCCACGCACGAAAGCCGTTGCCCATCAACACACCAAAGTGAACGCCACGCCGGTCATCGAGCAGGTCGCCGGTCCAGAGTCGATCGTTCTCGTACACATGCAGCAGGCCGAAGGCATGACCGAGTTCGTGCGCGAAGCTGCCGATCATCGACGATGCGAGCCCGCTGCGTGTTGCGTGCTCGAACCACCGGAACGAATCGATCGTCAGAGGCTGCGGCCCGAGCACATCCCACGTCGTGCCGATCAGCCCGCTGTCGTCATCAATCGCGTTCGTGCGCACAGCCTGCAGGATCGGACCGTTGCGGACACCGACGCCGTTGTTCTCGTTGCCGTCGCGCCGACCGCGGATGCCGAGCGCCACGATGTCGTCGAGCGAGCCGTCCTCAGCCTGCGTCCACGTTTCGCTCAGGATCATCCAGACCTGCCCGGGCGTATCGACGCCGAGCCCGGCCATGATCGCCTGCCCGATCAGCTTGTCGTGATGCTGCCGCGTCGTGCCCTCCGCCAGCAGTTCACGCGAGACCTCCGCCTGCACAACGTGCAGCTTCGGCAGACCGGTATCGGCATCGAGCTCGTGCGTGAACGTGCGCCGGCCGTAGCCGTGCCGCTCCATCTCGTTGGCGAAGAACGCCTGCACATCGGCGATGAGCGTCGCGTATGCGTCGGCTGCGCCCTCTGGCAGCGAGCCCTCCGCCGGCAGCACGATGACGCCGTGCACCGTGTACGGCGGCTCGACCGGCTCGCTCTGCAATGCGCCATGCGAAGCCGACGCGGCACACACCGTCACCACCAGCAGCACCCGATATCCACGCAGAAGTCGCAAAGTTTCAGCTCTCTTCCATCACGCCGTAAGTCACAGTGTCTGCATCGTGCGCACGCTCACCGGCGATTGCCGCTGCGATGCGCTCGGCGTGCACGTGGCAGTTCTCGATGAAGTGCGTCGCGCGCGTCATGTCGCCAGCGCACGCTGTGCCCGCGACGAACACGCCGGGCACATTCGTTTCCATGGTGGCGGCATCGTGCACCGGCCGCGCGGCCGAGCCTTCGCACGTGATGCCCAGCGTCTCAAACAGCGACTGATCCTGCGCGTATCCGGTCAACAGCAGCACATCGTCAGCCTCGACTGTCGAGCGGGCATCTGTCATCTTTCCGCTGTGCGTGTCATATCCGGCAAGCGTCACCGAGCCTGTTGTAATCTCGACCGGTACGGTGTGCGGCTGCCACTCGATGTGGCCCTGCTTGATGAGCCATTCGATCTCTGGCTTGAGCCAGTACTTCACGCGCTTGCTATCGAACGCTTCACCACGGTAGCTCATCGTGACGTGCGCACCGGCGCGGAACAAGCGGATCGCAGCCTCCACCGCTGAATTCTTCGCACCGACGATCAGCACCCGCCGACCGAAGTACCGATGCGGATCTTCCAGATAGTGCGAGACATGCGGCAGGTGTTCGCCCGCGACGCCGATCGTGCGCGCGCGGTGCATGTTGCCGATCGCCAGCACGACGTTTGCAACATCAATCGTGCGCTCAGCTCGGTCGGCTTGTGCGCCCCGAGCATCCTCAGCCGGCCCGCCCACACCGTGAGCACTCGTCGCGAGCCCCACAGCAAAGCCATCGGCAGTGCGATCGATAGCGACAACGCGTGTGAACGTGCGCACATCGACCCCGAACTGCTGCACGACACTGCGGAGATAGTCGCGGTACTGCTCGCCCGTGCACTTGCCCTGGTCGGCGGTCACGATCGGCACGCCGCAGATCGCGAGCCGTTCCGGGCTCGAGAAGAACCGCGTGCTCGGCGCCCACCAGCCAAACGTCGCGCCGATCTCGCCCGCATCGACCACCAGCGCATCGACCCCCCGCTGCTGCAGACGCACAGCTGTCTCGATCCCGATCGGGCCTGCACCAACGATGAGTGTGCGCACAGCTTCAGACATCACCACGACACTAGGTTCGGCCGGCCCGCACCGGCAGTTGCGGCTACTCGACCGGCAGCAGATCAACAATCAGCGGCAGATGGTCGCTCGCGTGGCTATCGGCCCGGCGCAGCCCCATCGCCTCGAGCGACGCGTCGCTCAGCCGGCTCGTTTCCAGCACAAACGCATTGACCGCTTCGAACATCGCGTCGGGATAGGTGATGTAATCGAGCCGCGGGCGGATGTTGTTCATGCCCGGCTGGCCGAACGTGTACAGCGCCGCGTCACCGAGCACCGACGCCTGCGCGATCGCTAAGTCCGAGCCGTCCGCATCGAGCCCCTCGACCGACCAGTCCATCACCTTCGGCGTGCCGATGTGATTGAAATCACCACCCAGCACGATGCCGATCGCTTCGGTCTCCTCAGCCAGCCTCTGCAGTTCAACGTTCACGGCTTTGGCCTCGAGCGTCCGCCGCATGTCTTCCTCGCTGCCGAGCGAGCCGCAGCACTTGTAGTGCACCGTGCCGAACACCAGCGGCCCGGCCGGCGTCTCGACCGTCGCCGCTGCAACACGCACCGGGAAGTTCCAACGCGTGCCGGGCGCGAACACGTCCACTCCGCCCTCGCCGGAGATCGGATGGAACGTCGCGACAGCCACACCCCACGCGTCGTTGTTGCGGGTCTGCCACGCGCGAGCCGAGCCCTCGTCGCTTTCGCCAGTTTCCGTCGCCCACGAAGCGTGCTGCGTGAACCAACCGGAGATGTCAGCCTCGGTCGAGTCGCCGCGGTCCCACTCCTGGATCAGCACGACGTCCGGCTTGATCGCTTCAAAGACTCGCGAAAACGGCGCGGGATTCTCCATCGGCTTGCCCCACAGCACATTCCACGACATCACCCGCACCGCACCTTCGGGCTTGGCCGGCAGGTCCGCATCGCTCTCGAGCCGAAGGCCCGAAGCCTCGGGCAACTCCAGCCGATGCACCGTGCTCTCGCCACGCGACACGATGCGCACGAGTGCTGTGCCCTCGCTGAGCATGCCGGCTTCGGGCAGGATGTCCTGCGCGATCGAGCGAGCGATCCGCATCTCGTACGTCTCGCCCGCGAACGTCGGCGCGAAGTGCAGGTCGGCCTCGAAGCCCATCACCTGCGTCTCACGCCGGCCATCCTCAGAGATCGCCAGCACCGCCGGCCCGCCCCAACGCCCGCCGCGTTCGCCGCCGTCCGCTTGGATGATGAGATCGACACCGAGCCCGCCGCTGAGCCGACCCGTGCTTGCGTCGGCATCCGCATCGATCTCGATCCGCACCGCAGCCGCCCGAGGATTGATCAGCCGCCCCATGTCGAGCTTGGCGTAAATGAAGTGCTCGTCAGCCGCGACGACCTCGCCGCCGTTGCCGATCTCAGCCCACTCGGCCGCATCGCCATCGACCACGGGCTGAGCCGACGCGAGCCCCAGCGGACCAGCACAGGCACATGCAGTCACAACACGGGCAACAACAGCACGGGCAGCGATAGCAACGGTCTGGGTGGGCAACGTCTGCATGGGATGGGTCTCTCGGGGGTGCCACTGGGCTGTGGGTTGTGTCTGCTCGGGGCAATCAGCTTGCCCAGCCGACCAATGTAGACGTTTGGCACCACGCTTTGCAGCGAGCGGGCATTGATATAGGATATCGATAGGGTATTTGCGGGCCGCTTCCGTCCGAGCCATGCCAGTCTCAGGCCCGCACGCTCAAGGAGGGCACGCCCAGTCTCGAATCAGCCGCATCGCCGCCGCAGCCGTCGCGACTTCAGTTGGCATCGCTGCCGGGCAGTCCGAGCCGCCTGAAGTCTTGTTCCCTCACGATTTCGCCGACTGGGCTATTCATTCGTCAGGGCTATTCGGCGCGACAACTGTCCAGCAGTTAGCCCTGTCACAGAACGGCTGGGTCGCCTTTAACAACTCGGCCTGGTTTTCTCGCTCTCTTTTCCGTCGGTCGCTGGATGGCGCCCCGGAGATTTTATGGAACCGTACCGTCGGTGGCGACTCCATAAGCGACACGACCAATTTCGGGGGCCTCGCTCTGAAGTCGATCGCGATCGATAACGACGGCGGTATCAGTTGGCTCGACGCCCTGTTGGATCAACGGATGCTCGGTGCGCCGGTGGTGTTCGGCGATCAGTCTGTAGCACCGAATGCACAAGCCCCTTTCCAAGCCGAGGTACCCCGCTGCATCAAGCGGAACGATGATCAGATCGATGTAACCCCGTTTCGGCGTGTCGGCAACACGCACTTCTCAGCCGCATTCTTTGAGGAGTGCGATGAACCTCTGTCGGATACACGTATCGGATTCGTTGTCGGTGACTTTCCGAACTTCGACATCATCTCCGTTGGTGTTGACACCTTCCCCCACTGGCGTACTGGCTATCCTCGCGCGCACATGAACTACCGCGGCGATATTGCCACGTCGTACGACGCATACGAATATCCCGCTCACTATCAACTCGGCACACTCGAGGAGCCGCTGCAAACCGTTGGCCGGACGAATGGTGTTCCCGACGTACCTGGAAGCCCGTCTGGTCGGCCGATTCTTGGATCAGGCGGCACCCTCTTTGCTCCACAAGGCGTCCCGCCCACGGCCGTTAGCGGCACGGCTGATGGTGTTGTCATGTTTCGGCTTGGCGAACCGACACAGTCGGCACGGATTTCCGACCTGTTGGATGACGGCCGCAATCTTCAAATTCGATCCACTTCACAACTCGGCGTAGGACGCCTCTCGCCCGGCCCGTTCGATACCGCCATTGCGTGCCGCTCTGCAATAGTCGACATACCAGGCGAACCGACCGCCTACATCGAACTTGCAATCGGGAACATCGGAGGCACCGGACCAGCACAAATACTGCTCGAGAGTGGCGACATCCTGACGACCGGCCTCGGCGACTACATCTTCGAATTCCCGTCAGGTTTGTCGAAACAGTTTCCGGCGAGCACGAATGCCGCAGCACAGACTGCGATCGTCATTCCCCTGAAAGCGACGCAGGCAGTGCTCGACGCGGGGCATCCGAGGGAGATCGATGCTGTCGGCGTGATTCAGCCAGATGGAAGCATCATCGTGCCCGGAATCGGTGAACCGGCATCACAACCGGGGTTTCCGGATCGCACCATCACCGGCGCACGGCTCGTTGGTTGGGATCTCCTCAACGATGCCGGCGATCTGGTTGCCTTTGGGTTCATGACACCGCCAACAGACCCGGGGCAACAGGTCGGAGGAGCGCTGGTCAAGTTCCGAATCGCCGGCCCGGATCTCGACCGCTCCGGCTCGCCCAACTACCTCGACATGGTCGAGTTTCTCGACCGCATCGACCAGGCCGACCCCATCTGCGAGACCAACGGCGACGGCGTCATCGACGGCGGCGATATCGAAACCTACAGCGTCATCATTGCCGCTGCGATCTACGCCTACGACCTCTAAACCCGCTCAGGCAGCGAACCCCGGCACGCAGCCGCCCCCGCCCGAATCTCCGCGATTTCCGGACGCTGACTCGGTTCCGCTCCTAAACTGACGCGGCCATCATGAATTCGCGATGGCCCGCCCCGGTCCGGCTGACGATGCCGGCCACGCACGGAATTCGCCCGGCTCTCGGCCGAGGCTGCCACACGCAGAGGAGCTTCATGATGACCACCGCCACCGCCAACGGCCGACTGTCCGCCGCCGACCTTACCATCGACGTCCGCAAGGTGCTCGGCGACAAGGCAAGCCTGCTCGACTACACCTCCAAGACCATCGCCAAAGATAAGCTCCACCTGCCCGGGCCCGATTTCGTCGACCGCGTCGTGGTGCCGACCGATCGCAACCCCAACGTGCTCCGCAACTTCAACAGCATCCTCAACACCGGCCGCCTCGCCGGCACCGGCTACGTCTCCATCCTGCCGGTTGACCAGGGCATCGAGCACTCAGCCGGCGCCAGCTTCGCGCCCAACCCCGACTACTTCGACCCCGAGAACATCGTCCGCCTCGCCATCGAGGGCGGGTGCAACGCGGTCGCCAGCACCTACGGCGTGCTCGGCTCGGTCGCGCGCAACTTCGCCCACAAGATCCCCTTCCTCGTCAAGTTCAACCACAACGAACTGATGACCTACCCCAACACCTTCAACCACATCCCGTTCGGCTCCGTTCGCCAGTGCTACGAGATGGGCGCGATCGCCGTCGGCGCAACGATCTACTTCGGCTCCGAAGAGTCCGGCGAGCAGATCCAATACGTCAGTGACATGTTTGCTGAGGCGCACGAGCTCGGCATGGTCACCGTGCTCTGGTGCTACCTGCGTAACAACGCCTTCAAGGTCAACGGCGTCGACTACCACAGCTCGGCCGACCTCACCGGCCAGGCCAACCACCTCGGCGCGACCATCCAGGCCGACATCGTCAAGCAGAAGCTGCCGACCAACAACGGCGGCTTCAACGCGCTCAACTCCGGCGATTCCTCCTACGGCAAGTTCCGCAAGGAGGTCTACACCGAGCTGGCCGGCAGCGACGAGACCGGCCAGGGCGGACACGCCATCGACCTCTGCCGTTACCAGGTCATCAACCAGTTCATGGGCCGCGTGCCGCTGATCAACTCGGGCGGCGCGAGCTCCGGCGCGGGCGACTTGGCCGAGGCGGTCGAGACCGCGGTCATCAACAAGCGTGCCGGCGGCATGGGCCTCATCTCGGGCCGCAAGGCCTTCCAGCGCCCGATGAACGAGGGTGCTGCGCTGCTGCACGCCATCCAGGACGTCTACCTCGACGACAGCGTCACCGTCGCGTGATCAGCGCGTGACCGACAGCAACCAACCGCTGCCAACCATCGGCTGGCTCGAACGCGTTGATCTCCCCGACTGGGGCCTAAGGCGTGTGCGCACCAAGATCGATACCGGTGCGCGCACCAGCGCGATCGATGTCGCGCAGATCGAGCACCTCGATGACGGCCGAATCCGCTTCGAGGTCGTCGGCCGGCTCAAGCCCGAGCGGCGCACACGCTGGATCGAAGCCACGCCCGTGCGCACGAGCGACATCCGCCCGAGCACGGGCGAAAGCCAGGAACGGTTCGTGTGCGTCACGCCCGTGCGCATCGGCGATGTCACGCGCGACATCGAGATCAGCCTCGTATGCCGGCAGGGCATGCAGTGCCGCATGCTGCTGGGTCGCACCGCCATCGCCGGCCACTACGTCGTCGATGCCGCCTCGGAGTATCTGCAAACGCGAGCGCCAAACAGAACCGGACCCAAGCCATGAAACTCGCCATCCTTTCCATGGCGCCAAAGTCGTACAGCACGCGTCGTCTGAAGCAGGCTGCGCTGGAGCGAGGCCACAACGCCAAGGTGCTGAACACGCTGCGTTTCGCGATCGAACTCCGCGAGCGCAACCCGGATCTCTACTTCCGTTCCAAGCAGCTCACCGATTACGACGCCATCCTGCCACGCATCGGCGCATCGATCACGTACTTCGGCACCGCCGTCGTCCGACAGTTCGAGCAGATGGACGTCTACACACCGGCCACAGCGGCCGGCATCACGAACTCTCGCGACAAGCTCCGCGCCCTGCAGATCCTCAGCCGGCACGATCTCGGCATACCGCACACCACCTTCGTGCGCGACCGCAACGATGTGCTGCCCGCGATCGAGCGCATCGGCGGCGCACCCGTCATCATCAAGATCCTCGAAGGCACGCAGGGCGTCGGCGTGATCCTTGCCGAGACGACAAAGGTCGCGGAGGCCATCATCGAGACGCTGCAGACCGCCAAGCAGAACGTGCTGATTCAGCACTTCGTCAAAGAGAGCAAGGGCAAGGACATCCGCGCCTTCGTCATCGGCGACAACGTCGTCGCAGCCATGCGTCGCGTCGCCCAGGCCGGCGAATTCCGCAGCAACGTGCACCGCGGCGGCGTGGCCGAGCCAATCGAGCTCGACGAGAAGTATCGTGAAACGGCCGTGCGCGCAGCACAGATCATGGGTCTGCGTGTCGCAGGCGTCGACATGCTCGAAGGCGTGAACGGCCCGCAGGTGATGGAGGTCAATTCATCGCCCGGTCTCGAAGGCATCGAGGGCGCGACCGGCCTCGATATCGCCGGCTCGGTCATCGACTTCATCGCCAACCGCGTCAACTTCCCCGAGATCGACGTGCGGCAACGGCTCACCGTCTCCAAGGGCTTCGGCGTCGCCGACCTCGTCATCCCCGAAGGCTCCGAATACGTCGGCAAGACCATCGCCGAGTCGGGCCTGCTCGACCGCGATCTCGCGGTGCTCAACCTGCACCGCGGCACGACCGTGATCTCCAACCCTAAGTCCAGCCGATCGCTCGAAGCCGGCGACAAACTGCTGTGCTACGGCAAGCTCGACTCCATGCGCGACATGGTGCCCGAAAAGCAACGCCGCAAGCGACGCGTCAAGCCCGCCAAGCTCGATCCGCAGCTCATCCAAGACCTCGAACGCGATGACCTCGGTGCCCCCAGCACGGACGACCCCGCGCACGAGACCGACAGCAAATGACGAACGTCTCGAACGAGCACGACCCCGGCGATTGGTTCGGCACCCGCATCGAGCCCGGCCAGACCGCGCCCGCCGCTGTGCCCATCTCGCAAGCGTTCGACGGCTCCGAAGTCCGCCTGCCCATCCGCGTGACGTGCAGCGAAGCGCCCGGACCCACCGTGGCTGTCACCGCAGCTGTGCACGGCGACGAGCTGAACGGCACCGGCGCTATCCGCCGCATCATGCGTGACACGCCGTTCGAGCTGAATGCCGGCACGCTCGTGCTCGTGCCCGTTGTCAACCTGCAAGGCTTCGAGCGGCACACGCGATACCTGCCCGATCGCCGCGATCTCAACCGATGTTTTCCCGGCTCGGCTGAGGGCAGCTACGCCGCACGGCTCGCGCACGCCTTCTTCGAGCGCGTCATCAAACGCTGCGACTGGTGCATCGATCTGCACACCGCAGCCGTCCGGCGAACCAACTTCCCCAACGTGCGCGCCGATATGTCGCGTCCCGAGCTCGCAGCGTTTGCGCGCGCGTTCGGAGCCGAGTTTGTTGTGTCGGGTCGAGGCCCGGTCGGATCCCTCCGCCGCGCAGCCTGCGAGGCCGGCGTGCCGACCATCATCCTCGAAGCCGGCGAAGTCTGGAAAGTCGAGCCCGGTGTCGTCGACTACGCCGTGCGCGGCATCACCAATTGCCTCCGCTATCTCGGCATGGTCAGTGGCAAACCAGCCGAGCCCGAGTTCCGCCTCGAGACCGATGCCACCAAGTGGATCCGTGCCGAGCGCGGCGGCTTCCTCGAGTTCCACGTCGCACCCGGCGACATCCTCGCAGAGGGCGATGCCATCGCGACCAACGCCGACCTTACCGGCGTCGTCAGCAACGTCATCCGAGCGCCGAGGGCCGGCGTCGTCATCGGCATGACCACCATTCCGTCAGTGGCGCCCGGCGATCCCGTCTGCCATCTCGCGTTCAGCAAGTCCGGCGTGCTCAACCGCATGGAACGCACCGTCGATGCGCTCGAGGACGACGCGCTCTACAGCAGGCTCCGCGATGAGCTCGCCACCAGCCTCCGCGTCACGCCTTCGGTCTGATACTCCGCCCGGTCGTCACGCCTTCGGCCCGCCGGCCGCGTCGTCCAGCACGATGTCGGTCTCTTCAACCACCCAACGAATCGTCGCCTCGAACAGTGCGCGCAGCTCGTCGCCCTTGGCCTTCACCGCGCCCGCCGGCCGATTGCCTCGCCAACGCCCGATGATCTCCTCCGCCTTCGCGCGACGCTCCTCGAACGACATCCGCTCGCCCTTGGCGTCGTTGGCCATTGCGACCGTGAACTCCACCCAGATGCCTGCCAGCCCCGCGTCGTCCCAATAACTCGGCGTCAGATCCTCGCGCATGCTGCATCGTTGCCGCTGTGCGCTCGCCGACAAGCTCCGCGAGCCACCAAGCCCGCAAATGCATCCCCGCGGGTTTCCGCCCACAACCGGGAACAACCCCGCACCTTCCGCGGTTTCTCACGAGGCCGGGCACGGCAGCCCCGGCCGAGCAGAAGGGGCGTGCGGCTTCCGGAGGGCCGCACCGACCAACCGCCTGCCTAAAGGCCATCTCACCTTGTCTTTCTCCCAGAATTCCGCCCCCGCCCCCGCCCCCGCACAGAATCCCTCGCAAGTTGTCGCCATCGATCACCACGCACCCGCCAAGCCCCCGCTCTGGGAGGCATTGGTCGAGGATTCCGACGCCGCCGTCGCCCGAGTCGATGAGATCGGCCGCATCCGCTTCGCCAATGATCGCTTCCGTTCGGTCTTCGGCATCATCCAAGAGCAGCCCGGCGAACTGCAAGCATTGCTACCGAGACAAGTCGCCGAGGAACAGATCGGCCTGTTGCGTGCTTCGTGCGCACGCGAGTCGGTCGTCCGCGTCGACACCGTGCTCCGCGGCAACGCACTCCGCATCGCCTACCACCCGCTGCCGAAGAACGGCACGCCCGAGCGCACAGCCTTGTTCGTCGCGAGACGACAAGCCAACGCTGCCAAGGCTTCCGAAGACGTCGTCGCCGGGCGTGCACGCGATCTCGGCCAACTCGCCGGCCTCACGCCCCGCGAGCTCGATGTGCTCCGGCTCATCGCGCTCGGCCTGTCCACCGCCGATGTTGCAGCACGGCTGTTCCGATCCGTCAAGACCATCGAGGGCCATCGCGTCAGCCTCGGTGCCAAGCTCGGCGTGTCAAATCGCGTCGAGCTTGCGCGCATCGCGATCCGCGCCGGGCTGGTCGGCGTCGACGAACAGCCGCCGCCGATGCCGGACGCTGCGAAGCCGTCGTGATGTTGCGCGCCGCGCCGCTAGTCTGCAGCGGTGCTGCGACCCGCTGTCTTCCTCGATCGCGATGACACCCTGATCGTCAACAGCGATCTGCCCGCGCCGCCGCCGCCCGCCAACCCCGGCGACATCATCTCGCCGGATGATGTGAGGCCGCTGCCGGGCGCTGTCGAAGCGTGCGCACAACTCCGCGACGCCGGCTACGCGCTCGTCGTCATCACCAACCAAGGCGTGGTCGCACGCGGCGGCATCGACATCGACGCACTCGGCGCGATCCACGAACGCCTGCACGATGTCTTCACCGATGCGCACGGCTCGCGACTCCTCGATGCGATCTACGCCTGCCCCTACCACCCGCGCGGCAGCGTCGAGCCGTTCGCCCGCGAGCATCCGTGGCGGAAGCCTGCGCCGGGCATGATCCTCGCCGCAGCCGACACGCTCTCGATCGATCTCGCACGCTCGTGGCTCGTCGGCGACGCGGCCAGAGATATCGATGCCGGCATGGCCGCGGGCATCAGCCCTGACAGATGCCTCCGCGTCGGTCCGGATGGCGAAATGCCGACCGTGGCCGAGGCGGCTGCGCACATCAAATCCGCGACGAGTTGACGCAGCCGATCGCGGAGCCAAACTCATCGTGTGGATATCGACGCCCCGATGACCAACGGCAATCGGCTGCTCGTGGTTTGCCCCTCGTGGCTCGGCGACGCTGTCATGGCGACGCCAGCGCTGCGCGCGCTGCGACAGGCGATGCCCGGCGCTTACATCGGCGCGCTCGTGCGCCCCGGCATCGATCAGATCCTCGACGGACTCACGAGCGTTGACGAGTTTCATGTCGATCGGCCGACCGGGGTGTTCGGCCCGAAGCGTGTGGCGGCCAAGCTCCGCCCCAGGCGCTACAGCACCGCGCTGCTGCTGACGAACTCATTCTCTACAGCGCTCGTCACGCGTGTGGCCGGCATCACGAAGCGAGTCGGCTACGAACGCGACGGGCGAGGCTTTCTGCTCACGCACAAGCTGCGCGCACCGGAGCGCGACGACAGCTCGGCAATCAAACGCAAGTGGAAGGTCGTGCCGGCGGTCGAGTACTACATGAATGCTGTGCGCACAATGCTGAATACCGAAACGCCGACCGGCAACATGGAGCTAGCAGTAACCGAGCGCGACGAAGCGGACGCCCACCGCGTGCGCGCATCGCTCGATCTCAATGAGCCGTTCGCGATACTCAACCCCGGCGGCAACAACCCCGCCAAGCGTTGGCCGGCCGATCGGTTTGTCGAGATCGGCGTGCACCTCTGGCGTGCGCACAGCCTTCGGCCGATGGTCAACGGCTCGCCGAATGAGGCTGAGCTGTGCGACGCGATCGCGCGCGGCATCAAAGACGCCGACGCCGATGCGAACGCGGCCAGCCTGCCGGCCCACGGCAACACCATCCGTGCGCTCAAGGCGCTGTGTCGCGATGCCTCGGCGATGGTGACCAACGACACCGGGCCGCGGCACATCGCGGCTGCCTTCGGCACGCCCGTTGTCAGCCTGTTCGGGCCGACCGATCACCGCTGGACGACCATCCCTACGCAGCCGTTGGCCGACGGCCGACCCAGCGAGGCGGTGCTCGTCGCCGATCCGACCCTGCCCGAAACCGAACTGGCCAACGACCATCCGGAGCGGTGCGCGGTCGATCGCATCACCACCGATCGCGTGAAATCGGCCCTCGACAGCCTGCTCGGGGCGTGAGAATGGCAGAAACCTCGGGCGGGACGGTCGCGGTGATTGACCGCTGACGATCGACCACTACCATTCGGACCGCGGCACAGGCCGCACGGTTGGCCAGCGGCTGACGACAATCTGACCCTCGGGGACGTAGCTCAGCTGGTAGAGCGCTTCCATGGCATGGAAGAGGTCGCGTGTTCGACTCACGTCGTCTCCACTCCCGATCCCCGCTTGCAGGCGGGGACTTTTAGTGGGCGGGCGTACGCCCTCACGGCGACGGCAGATACACCCACAGCATCGGCCGGCCGCAATTGCAATGCACAGCCCGGCCGAGCAAACCGCCCGCAGCCCCGCCGAGAAATAGCGACGTTCGCGCGACATCCCACATCGGCGGGATGACCGTTACACGCCTGTTGTGCGCACCGTTCTTCGCGTTGGGCTGCGACACCGCCGGCACCGGATGGAACACCGCCTCGATCGCGGACGGCCGAGTCGGCTCGTCATCAGCGAGCTTGTCGACCTTTGCCAAGGCGGCATCGAGCGCTGCAGCGGTTTCGTCGTCGCTGCGAAGCTCGGCCTCGATCGCGTGCACGCTCGCGCGGCTGGGCGTCGGCAGCGTGAGCAACCCCGCGAACGACCAGAGCGTGAACCACAGACTCAGCGTGACCGTGCCGGCCGGCGTGCCGAGTGCGTCGCGGCCGGTGAGCAAGGCTGCGAGCACCGCACCCGCAACAACGAAGCCGACCGAGAACACGCGGCCTCGCAACCAGTGCCCCTGCTGCACCGCGAGCGAACGCCGTTCGGCCAGCACAGCAAGCTCTTGCTCACCAAAGTCGTCGATCCATCGCTGCGGGATCATGTCGGCCCGCGGACGGAGCACACCGTCGATGCCGCCGGTGAACCCTTCGTCGGCTGCACTGAATACCGCGTGTTCCTGTGCGCGCACCCGTGCGATACCGCCGATGATGCGCGCAAGCAGCGGACGTATCGCCAGCATGGTGATCGCGATTGCTGCGGAAGTGATCGCAACACCGGCGACGCCGCCGATCGCCGATGCGTAGTGCAGCACAAGCAACGAAACGAACAGCACAGTTGCGTGCGTGGAAACGCCTCGCATGAGGACGGGCGCGAAGCTCCGCCCGTGCAGATGCTGACGACCGAAGCGCGACGGGAACAGCTTGCCACCAAGCAGATCGAACGGTGCTTGCAAGGCTGCGTACGCGAGTACGAACAGCGCGAGCTGACCGGCCGCGACGCCGAAGGCGACGCTAGTCGTTGACAACGCAGCAGCCGGAACACCGAACCACAACGCCGCAGCCGACAGCGTCGTGAAGAAACCGACGCACGAGACGCCGAGCCATAGCCGCGCACGGGCATAGGTCATGGTGTGCGCACTGTTGGGTGTTCCCGTCTCGTTATTCGTTTGACGATTGGCTTCTGTCAGCGTCGACATCACTTGGCTCCCGCCGGTGCAGCGACCGCCTCTTGCTTGCCTTCTTGCCGAGCCTGCTGCTTGCTTTCCTGCACGATGTGCCCAAGCAGTCGGCCCGCAGCTGCGACGCCGCTGAGGTAGGCACCTTCGACCCGGCCGCCCTTGCACCAGTCGCCGGCCACGGCGAGATGCTTGTCGGCATCGAACAACACGCCCGAGCCTTCGTCGGCCCCGCCGAGTGCGTGCTGCCACAGGTACGACTCGACTGCCAGCGGCTCGGGCATGTTTACTCCGGTCGCATCGGCAAACGCATCGAGCAGAGCGCGGCCGACATCGGCAGCGTCGGTGCTTCGGTGCTCCTTCGTCCAAGCCGGGCCGGCGTGCAGCACCCATCGCTCGCCGGGGTCGCGGCCGGGCTTGCTCGAGTCTCGCGCGGCCCACGCAAGCGGGCCGCCGTCGATGTTCACGAACAGGCCATCGGCGTCGATCGCGAGCGGCTCGGGCAGGCTCACCAGCGTCGCCCAGCAGGGCGACATCTCGACGCTGCCGATCTCGCCTGCAATCCGCGTCTGACCGCTCAGCAGCTTCGCAGCCTCGGCCGGCGGCAACGCAACGATCACCGCATCGAACACATCGTCGCCGGTGCTGCCCTCGGTCGTCACGCTCCAGCCGTCGTCGCGATGTTCCAGCATCACCACGCGGCGGCCGTGGCGGACACGAGCCGAGTTACCAAGCGTTGTCGCGAGATGCGCAGCCAGCGCCGACATGCCCGGCACGCCGACGAAGCGCGGATCGCCCTTCGCCTTTGCAACGATCCCGCCCGGCTCGCTGACGGCTGCGAAGCGTGCGTCCCATTCGGCGACGACGCCTTGCTGCACCCAGCTCTCGACGAGTCGGCTGAACATCGGATCACGAGCGGTGAAGTACTGCGCGCCGTGATCGCACGTCGCGTCGCCGAGCCGATGCGTCGCGACACGGCCGCCCGGCTCACCCATGTCGTCATACACCGTGACCTCGGCGTTGTGATCGGCCAGCGTTCGCGCCGCTGCGAGGCCGGTGATGCCGCCGCCGATGATCGCGACGCGCGACGGCCCGCGCCAGCTTTGCCGCGTGACCGCGCGCTTGTAGCGATCGATATCCATGCGCGCTTCGTGCTCGTGCGTTGGTCGCGTGCGCAGCGTGCCGTAGATCGGCTCGTCGTGATTGAACGGCCGATCGAGCGCACCGAGGCACCACAGCAGGCCGCCGTAGCTGTTCGGGTCGCAGCCATCGAGCGCGTAGCGATGGTTCAGCTCGATAAGTCTCGCCATGGTCGGCCGCGCACCCGCGTGCCAGCCGAGCATCGCCTTGCCCCACGTCATGCGCACGTTGTTGTGCAACTCGCCCTGCGCGAGCAGCGAACGCTGGGCGGCGTCCCACAGGTTGTCGCCGGTGCGGCCACGCGCGAGCGTCTCGCCATCGAGCAGTGTCCGCGGATCATCGGCGTGATCAGCAATCGTCTGCCGCGCCCAATCCGGCAGCACACGCGTCGAGTGCAGATCATCAGCTCGCGTGAACGCAAAGTGATGCGCAAATTCCCGCCACATCCAGACCTCGTCGAGGAACTTCTCAGCACCCTCGCGGCTCGCACCCTCAGCCAGCTCGCGGGCCTCCCGGATTACGCGGAAGGGGCTGATCTGGCCGTGGTGCAGATACGGGCTGAGCCGACTGATCGCCAGTTGTTCCGGCTCGATCTCGGCCGCGTTGCGTCGCTTGTGATAGCGAGCGAGGCCGCGCGACTTGAACTCCTCCCAGCGGTCGTAGCCCGCCGCCGAGCCGCCCGCGGTGTGCCCGATCGGCGCGATCGCGTGATCGATATCGCAGCCCGCGATGGCCTCGGCGACATCAGACGACGCGAGATCGAGCGGTTCGAAACCAACGTCGATGTCGTCGGCTGCCGTCGGGCGGTCGGTGATCTCTTGGTAGCTGCGGTCCGCCCGCTGGCGAAACAGCTTCTTGGCCTTGTCGCGAAACTTGAACGCCCGCTCATGCACGCCGGGCACCAGTTGCATCGGCGCGACGCACGCTGCATCGACCGCGAGCACCGGACACGTCACACGATCGGCCAGTGCCCGCGTCCACTTCGGGAAGGGCGGCGCGGGGAAGTCTTCGGTGATGACCATCGCTGCGCGCGCAGCCAGCCCTCGCAGCGGGCTCGGCGCTGACGTATCACTCGGCAGCGAGAAGACGTGCCGGATGCCGCGCTCGCGCAGCTCGGCGGCAGCCTCGCGCGCACCCTCGATGATGAACGTGTGGTGCCGATCGTTGTTGAACGGATGCCGCCCGCCAAGGCCCTGATACATGATGAGCGGGAGGTCGAGCTCAAGCGCACTGGCGAGGGCGACGTCGAGGGCCGGGTTTTCGTGGCCGCGCACAGCGTGGTGCATCCAATAGAGCACGAACTCGCCGCCGGACTCGGAAGCTGCGAGCGGGCGATCGGCGATGAACCGCACGCGTTCGGCGAGGCGGTCGGGCAGCCACGCGAGGATCTGTTCACTGGTGGACCGAGGCGGTTGCGACATACCGGCTGCTTCGCTGAAATCGGCTCGGCCGATGCTTCGGCAAAGCTGTTCCGCGGCGCAAACACAGACCGAAAACATTGGCACGCATGGTCTAGCTCGGCTGGGCTTGCCTCGCGGCCCGATGCTCGAACCACTCGAGGATGACGTGCGGCACGGTGAGGGCAAACAAGCCGACGAAGATCACCTGCCACGCGACCTCCAGCAGACCTTCGCTATGCTGCAACGCGAAGAAGCCGACCGCTGCGAGCACGAGCGTCAGCACTGTCGGCATGGCGGTCGCCAAGAGGTAGCGACGGGCCGATGCCCACAGACCGAGCTGCGGCGTGGCGCCGAGTGCCGATCGGATGGAGTGACGCACGGAGTGCCAGAAGCAGAAGTACACCGCGAAGGCAAGCACGGGCGGGGCTGCAGCAAACCACGCGATGAGCACCGCGATCTCGAACGTGCCGCGGAGAGCCGATGCGCGTTCGACGCGTGCAGCAAGCACCAACGACGCGACGACGCCGGGCACCGCCAGCAGCATCCACGCGATGCCGGCTGTGCGCACGACTCCCGCGTCGACCGTTGCAACGCCGAGCAGCGCGGCGAACACCTCGGCCACGACCTGCGGATGGAACGCGAGCGGCGCAGCGACGGAGATCGCGCCGCGGCTGAGGGCGAGCCACGCCTGCTTGATCGAGCCGCGCGGCACATGCTCGAGGTCGTCGAGACCCCAATGCATCGCGCCGCCGACCAACAGCAACACGAGGCCCGCGATCGGCAATGCGAGCCAGAGGCCGATCCCTACAACGGCGATCGCCAGGTATGCCGAGCCGAAGATCAGCCACCACCATCGGCCGAGGCGCGCGGACAGCAAGCGTCTTGCGACTTCGAGGTCGTACGCGCCGTGCGGCAGGCCGACGAACGCAACCGCGGCGACCGCGAACGCTGTGCCCAGCGCAGCGGACGGCGGGCCGGCGAGAAACACCAGAGCATCCGCAGCCAATGTCAGCGCGCCGATGGCCCACGTGTATCGAGCGGTGACGATCGACTCGCGCGATGTCTCGCCGCTTGCGTGACCAACAACACGCGCATGCGTGACCGCGGTCATGCCGACCGCCTCGGCCAGCTGGCCGGGTGCGTCATCGTGTGCCCGATGACGCCGAGCTTCGGCATCGCCCACATCACGGCGAGGTAGTCGAGCGGCCGCGGCATATCGGCAAGGAAGCGAACGAGACTGCAAGCGGGCGCGCGCTCAAACAATCGGCCGAACACGCGCGGCGCGGCGGTCTGATCGCTCGCGAGCCACGAGATGAGCACGCGGTCGAGCATGCTGAGCACGCACGATCTCGGCACACGCGGCCGAGGCTTCCCGGAGACGAACGCATCGACCACCGCCTTGGTGTCGCGCTGGATCGCATCGAACGCGTAGCCGCTGCTCGCGCGCGACACGCCGGCCCGCGTGCCGATCGGCCACACCCGCGCAGTCGG
>JBCCQU010000004.1:0-18652 GCA_039208875.1 Planctomycetota bacterium | reverse complement strand
GTGCATTGCGGTTAGCAGAAAGGCACACCAAAACGCAAGTCCGTCAGAATTGGGCCTGACACGAATCCAGCGCCGGTTCATGAGGGACAACCAAAGCACGACAAGAGCCGGCAACCCGAGCAATCCCACAGCCGGCCACGCCCAGAGCGCTCGCTCGGCCAGCAGCACCATCGCGGTCGGCAGATCGCCGATGCCGGTCAGCGATGCGAGGAGCCCGGCCCCGAGCCAGGCGGCGAGCAGCCACAGACCGGACCGAACCACCAGTGCTTTGAGTGCTGCGGACGTTCGCACAGCCCGAGTCTAGTGGGGGGGTACCATTGAAATATGAAGCTCAACCCTGTGCAGCCGGATGCCGCAGCCGATGCCATCGATATCGTCGAACCGTTGTGCGCGGTGTTTCGGCGGAAGCTGAAGGCCGAGGGGCTGAAGTACACGCCCGAGCGTGCCCGCGTGCTCGACACGATCATGCATCTCGATCGCATTTTCGAAGCCGACACGCTGCTTGAGGAGGTTCGCGGCTCCGGGTTTCGTGTTTCCAAAGCCACCGTGTATCGCACGATCAAGCTTTTGCAGGAGGCCGGCATCATCCATCGGGTGCTGTCGGACGGCGAGCAGGCGCGCTATCAGCTTGCGTTTGGTTCGAAGCCGGACGATCTGATCGTCCGCGTCGATACGGGCGAGACGGTGCATGTCGATGTGCCGGAGCTGATCGACTTGCGAGACCGCATCTGCAAAGAAATGGGGCTTCGGCCGGAAGGCCACCGGTTGCAGATCTTCGCGTCGGCGGTCGACGCCGAGTGATCGCCCGTCAGCCGAGCTTGGCCGATACGGCCTCCAGTAAAGCGTCGGGCTCGCTCATGCGTCCCGGTCCGACAGCCCTGCACGCCTGCCAACCCGTCTCGGGCCCGACGAACTCGAAGCCGTCGGCCTGCAGCGTCGCGACGTTGCGCTGCGTCGATGCCTGGCTCCACATCACTTCATTCATCGACGGCGCGAGCAGCACCGGCGTCTTCCTGCGATCGACCGCGCTGAGAATCAGCGTGACCACATCATCGGTGCGGCCGGTCGCGAGTCGTGCCAGGCAGTCCATCGTGCACGGGGCGATGAGTGCCGCAGCCAGCCCCGACGCGAGCGAGATGTGCTGCGGGTCGTGGCTCTCGATGTGCTCCCAAGGCGAGGTATAGACCGGCTTGCCGGACAGCGCCTGAAACGTGAGCGGCGTGACAAAGCGAGTGGCCGAGGGCGTCATCGCGACCGTGACCTCGCAGCCGCGTTGGGCGAGCTTGCTCACGACGTTGGCGGTCTTGTATGCAGCGATTCCGCCGCAAACACCGACGAAGACGCGTTGCGGCTGATGAGACTGTTCTGCCATGACGGAGTGTAGATGACGAGGCGGCCGACCGGAGCGGAGGCGGGCTTAGTCGCTGCAGCCGAGTGCAGCCGCCGACACAAACGCGAAGACATCGGCGTCGTCGATGGTGCCGTCACTCGTGAGATCTGCAGCGTCATCGTTTGCCGCTATTGCATCGAGGAATATTGCCGCGTCGTAGTAATCGATTGTGCCAAATGGTGTCGATACGTCAGCCGTATTACAAGGCGACACAACATCAAAGGTCACTGGTTCGAATATAAGGTCGACGGCTGCCGGAGCCACGACCGATCGGCCGCGGCTTGCATCGGGATAGATGATCACGCCGCCGCGATAATCGGGCCGAACCGGAGCGAGCGTGACGCTGCTGCCATCGCTGTAGTTATCGAGCGTGACTTCAACGGTGAACAGCGTCATCGGGTTGGAGCGATCGACGCTTGGGTTGAGGCCGAAGACATCGGCCGGCTGACCACCGACGACGCGGAGCAAGTTGTTGCCAGCCTCGGTGCCCGGGCGTGCTCCAAACGTCAGCGTCGGGATGGTTGCGGGCGAGATGCTGTCGACGGCTGCATCGTCACCGACGCTGAGCAGATCGAAGCCGAACGCCGCGATGGCTGCGTCATTGTCAAAGCCGAGCATCTCGGCCTTGACCGTTGCTGTGATGGTCGAGCCGGGGGCTGCGGACTCGGGTGTCTCGACATAGACGCGGACGGACTGTGCGATGGCGCCGCAGGCAAGCAGGCCGAGAGGAATAAAGCTGAATTTTGGGTGCTGATACATCGGGTGCCTCGCTGCGGTAGCTATCGGATGCTCCGGCGCCGCGCTTTGCGCCAGCAACTGTATCAGACCAGACGCGTGCGCCAAGCGCGAGATATCGAGCGGGCTATCGTCCGAATTTTGCTCAATTGATACAGCACGTTTACCACAAGAAAACACGATTTAGCTTTACTGAAAGCCGAGAAAATTTACAACTCTCGGCGATGAGAGGTTTGCCGGACGAATGAATGACAAATGCCAGCAACGCATAAGAGACAGCGACTTCGAACTAGTCATTGCCTCGTGTCGATATGCGATGTACGGTTCAGTTGCAATTCAGCACCGTGACTCGCTTGGCCGAGGATCGCCGGGGTATCAGATTCGTCGGTCGCACGCCTTTGGAGGAATCAGATCATGAAGAAGCTCGCAGCACTCGCCTCGCTCGCCACTCTCGCAGGCGCGGCCTCGGCCCAGAACATTCTCACGCTCGAATTCGCGGACCAGCCGCTCGCAGACTACAACCTCACGCCGCTCGGCAATGGCACATCGGAAGCGAATGGCAACCAGTCGACCTTTGTTGATGGTGGTAACGGCAACGTCTACATCCAGTCGTTCCTGAACGCCACCAATGCCGCCCTCGATCCGGGTGTCGCGGTGATTCCGACTTCGGGCGTCACGCTCAACGCCGGCACTGAGTACACGTTCACGGTCGACGCCTTGCAGTTTTATCAGGGCTGGGATGCAGGTCTGAACTTCGAAGTGGCCCTCTCGTCATCGATGCTCACCGGCCCGAACGATCCGGTGGATGTTTCAGCGTTCTTTACGCTGACAGAGGACAACAACGGCAACTACGGCCCGATCGAGCGTTTCTCGTTCACGTTCACGCCGACGCAGACGCTGACCGATCCGTTCATCGTGCTCCGCACGGATGAGTCGGAGCTGCAATCGACAGGTGCACAGAGCCGCATCCTCTTCGATGCTCTGTACATCAGCGAGGGCACGCCGGTCACGGTCCTCGATCCGGACCTGAACATCGACGGCAACGTCGATTTCTTCGACGTGCTCGCACTCCTCGACGGCATCGACGCCGCGAGCTGATCAGCAAGTACCCACCACCGGCAGCGTGAAAGCGTTGCCGGTGCTTTCCGTCGGCTCCGTCAACTGCCCGGGCGTGTCGCTCGAGCAAATGCGGACCATCCGAATGGCGCCACGCTCACCTCCTCCGAGTTTGGCCCGATGCTGCGGGGACCATCATGCAACGCCGCGGATTTACACTGATCGAACTTCTCGTTGTCATCGCGATCATTGCGCTGCTCATCGGGATTCTGTTGCCCGCCCTCGGCTCGGCACGCACTTCTGCCCAGAAGCTCGCCAGCGCAGCCAACATGCGGTCGCTCGCTCAAGGCAACGCCGGCTACCAGAACGATGAAGACGAGTTCCTTATGGACCCCGGCTACTCGTTCTCGTTCGGCACCATCAAGTGCTGGCTGTTTGATAACTTCGAAGAAGAAATCACACCCGGAAGCAAGACGTATTACACGTCGCTTGAGACCGCGATGGGCGACGTCAATTGGGGCCGCCAGTCGACTGGTCAGCTCGCTCCTTACCTCAGCTCGGAGCAGGGCAACGGTCAATTCCTGCAGGAGTTTCTACGCGCACCCGCAGACCGCGGGCCATGGAACCAGGACGGTGATTCACCCGTGGAAGAGCTCACGAGCTACGCCGGCAACGGTGTGCTTGTCGGCTTTGCCAACCGGCCGCCTGTCCGGGCACTTCTCGACCGAAAGTGGCCCGGCCGCTACCGCATGAGCCAGATGACGTTCTCGAACGGCATTGCCAAGTGGGAAACCTCGAAGCCGCCGCGTGGCAACCGCCGCAACGAATGGTTCACGCCTTCGATGTGGCCGAACGAAGCCACGACCACCTGGTACGGCGAGTGGGGTGCAAACGTCTCGCGTCTCGATGGCTCCGGCGGCTGGGTTCGTGGCCGGCCCAAGATTCTCGAGAACGGCCAGTACCTCAACAACACCGGCACAGGTGAGTGGGGCGATTGGGACCGCGACATCGTCTTCATGTACAGCCAAGGTAGCGGCGATCTCGAACTCCGCCAGAACGAGGCGTTCTTCGGCCCCGGTCTGACCACGTGGCTGCGTCAGGGCAGCAACAACTGGAACTAACGCGACAGGACGCCTTGCCGATGTCCAAGCGCTCGGCGATGGTGCCGAAGTCAGTCCAAGCACTACTCCTGACCACCGGCCTGTGCTGCTCGCAGGCCGGTGGTCAAATTACGCCACAACCCACGCAGGCCGGGCCGGCATGGCGTGGCTGGGGCACGAGCATCGCGTGGTGGAGCAACCCGGTCGCGGACTGGTCAGACGCCAAGTTCGACGAGTTGATGGATGCGGTCTGGGACGAGGATCTCGGCCTCGGATTCAACATCGCTCGCTACAACATTGGCGGCGGTCAGAACCCGGCGTTCCCCGACAGCTACATGCGGGCCGGCGGCGAGATGGACGGCTTTCAGCCTGTGCAGGGTGGTCCGTTCGATTGGACGGCCGACGCGGGCCAACGCCGAGTCCTCGACGCTGCCATCGTCCGTGGCGTTGATGTTGTCGAAGCGTTCAGCAATTCGCCGCCGTATTGGCTGACGATTTCGCAAGATGTCAGCGGTAACGGCACCGGCAACCGCGACGGCACCGACAACCTCGACCCGGCCAACTACCTCGCCTTCGGCATCTATCTCGCCAACGTCGCCAGGCATTTCCGCGACGAGCAGAACATCCACTTCGAATCCATGATCCCGCTCAACGAGCCGACCGGCGTGTGGTGGGATGGCGATGGCGGCCAAGAAGGCTGCGTGTTCCGACGCTCGCGTCAGCCAGATCTGTTCCGCGCGACCCGCCAGGCGCTCGATGCGCTCGGCATGACGGAGCTTCCGCTGTCCGGGCCCGAAGAAGTTTCAACCGGGGATACGCACGACTCCTTCAACAGTTATCCGCAAGACGTCCGCGACATGATGTCGCACGTCTCGACGCACAGCTACGGCGGCGGCAAGCGGGGCCAGCTCAACAACCTCGTCAAAAACGCACGCAAGCCGTTGTGGATGAGCGAGTACAACAACAACGGCGACGACCCGCTCGACAGCGGGCTCAACCTCGCATCGCGCATCTCGCTCGATATCACGTCGATGCCGCACGTCAGCGCGTGGATCACGTGGCAGGTCGCTGAGGATCTCTTTCTTCAGCACAACTGGGGACAGATCAGGCTGCCGTTCTCGGGTGCGGAAGCGTTCTTCAAGCGCACGCAATACCACACCACTGCCCAATTCTCTCGCTGGATTCGCCCCGGCTCTCGTGTGCTGCCGTCCGGCCGTGATAATGTTGTCATCGCCTACGACCGCGCCCGCTCTCGGCTCACAGTTGTCGCGGTCAACGACACGAACAGCCCCGAGTCACTCACGCTCGATCTGTCAGCGTTTGATTCGCTTGGTTCGAGCGCATCGGTCATCCGCACATCGGCTTCGGAATCACAGCAGGAGCTGACCGACATCGTTCTCGTCGGTTCGTCGTTGAACATCCCGCTCGCTGCGCGTTCTGTCACGACGTACGTCATCGATGACGTCGTGGCGTCAACGCTCGGCACCGTGACCGAAAGCGACGTCTCGACGTTCCTCACAGATCTCGCTGCCGATGCGCCCGAAGCCGATCTCGACGGCGACTTCAAGGCCGACGCTTTCGATCTCATCGAGATGATGCACGCAGCCCACATCGCCGACGCTTGGCAGCCGATCTTCGCGCAGTCGTTCTCCGAGACTGAGTTTGCGAATCTCGAGCAGTATGAGATCGGCAACGGCGACGACGGCGGGTATTACCTCGCCGACGACGATGTGCTGTGGGTGCAGGCGTTCAGCCCGCGGCCCTGGACACCCGAGAACGGCGGCGTGGCCTTCCGGGCAAACGGACTCACGCTACTAGCGGGCGAGACGTATCGCTTCGAGTTCGATGCTGCGGACTTTAACCAGGGCTGGACGACCGGCGGCCAGTTACTGATCGGCATAGCCACCAGCGTGCCGAGCGCCACCGCCACGCCGAACATTGCGAGCGCAGTGGTAACCGTGCCGGAAGTGAACGCAAGCGAGCCGAGCTTCCAGCGATACGAAATTTCGTTCGTGCCGACAGCATCGGCCGTGTCGCCGCTCATCGTTGTTCGCACCAGCGGCATCGCCAGCGGGCAGCAACGCATCGGTGTGCGAAACCTGACGGTCACACAGCGACAACTCGACTGACCGCGTCGTCCCGCAACGGCGGCTTGGCAGCGTGGTGTTGCAATGCTGCTCAGACCGCGACGCTTGCAACAACTTCGCAATAGCAAACAAAAACGCCCGGCAGCTATGCCGAGCGTTCTCTGGTCGACGATTGTTGTTACTCGATCAGCGGCGGCGACGCGTCGCGAGAAGCCCCGCAGCACCGAGCACGGCAGCTGCACCCGGCGTCGGGACGAGACGGAAGTTGTCGAAGCCGAGACGCTGTTGCACTCCGTTGGGAGAGGCTGTCTTCAGACGAATCGACAGCCAGCCATCAGTGATGTCTGCGGTCGGCGTGAACGCAAACGACTGGTTGGCGCGCGGACCTTCAACGCCGTCCCCGTCGGCTGCAACAGACTGAATCTCAAAGAAATCCGGCGTCGTTGCCTGATCGAGTGCGGCGGCGGAGAAGCCGATCTCGTACTCGCCGGCGGTCGTCCAATTCTGCTGGAAATCCCAAGCCTCGAACGTGAGGATGTAGGTTGTGCCTGCTGCGAGTGTGCCGGCGACCGGCCAGGTGATCCCGGCGTCAGCGGAGTCAGCAGCGTTGGCAAATCCTTGGACAAACAACGAGTTGCTGCCGTTGCCGCTCGGCTCGCCAAAGACGTAGGCGGAAGCTCCGTTGTTGCCAAATTCCGAGCTGCCTGAATCGGCTTCCCAAGCAGCATTATCGAAGTTCTCGGCGTACACGGTCGCCTGACCGGCGGCAGCGCCAGCAAGCGCAGCAAGCGAAACAGCAACAGTCGTCTTCGTCATCTCTATTCTCCTCGTATGGGCGAGCTTTGCAGTATCGTGAAACGCGGCAGAATCGATTGCCGCGTCACACAGACCGTACCACACACATAAAGCTGTCAAAAGCCAATCACGGCGTATTTCGGCGCCGCATTGTCTCACTGGTTTAGATGAGGTTTGTCTCAGTCCGCCCGAATGTCGCATCGCAACCAGGTGAATCAGTTTAGCAGAAATCCGCTTTTGTAGTCTTATCAGAACATCGTGCAGAAGTGTCACCGATGCGATGTTCAAGGAGCGCGCATGTCGATCGTGAGCTACGTCCGAGATTCCGTTCGTTCGCTGACAGCTTGCCTGCTCGCAACGGCGTTCGCTGTGCCCGCGTCGGCTCAAGACTTCGCTGCCGCTCCGGTTCCCAAAGCAATCGGGGGTTTGTCCGAGACCACCGCGAGCCTCGACGGCAAATGGTCGTTCCGCACCGGCCCGGACAGCGATGCCCAGGCCGGCTCGATCCGCGTGCCCGGCCAGTGGGTGCAGCAGGGTTACACGGTGCGAGAAGGCGATGCGGCCGAGTTCCGCCGAACATTCGAAGTTCCCGCGAGCTGGGACGACTTCGGCGTCCGCGTCCGCTTCGAAGCTGTCTTCTCCGAAGCCACGATCGAAATCAATGGCAACGTCGTCGGCGAGCACGCCGGCCCGTTCACCGCGTTCGAGTTCGACGTCACCGATCACGTGCAACCCGGCCAAAACGAGATCGTCGTTCGTGTGAAAGGCGAAGGCACCGAGACCGATCTGCTTGGCACGCTATCGCAGTACGCAGCACACGACCTCGGCGGCATCTCACGATCCATCACCCTGTACGCCGTGCCGCGTAGCGGCCGATTGCAAAGTCTTTCGCACGCGACGGATGTCGAGCCCGATCACAGCAAGGCTGTGCTGACGGTGTCGACCCAGTTCGCAGAGGACGCTGCAAAGCCGGTGTCCGCAACCGCTCTGCTGATCGATGCAAGCGGCGACGCGGTCGCCCGCTCCACAGCCAATGCAGACAACGCTGGAGCTGCGAGCTTCGAGTTTGCTGTCACCGAGCCGCAGCTCTGGTCGCATGAAACGCCGAACCTCTACACGCTTCGCATCGACTCAACAGCGGGTGATGTCACCACCACGTACGAGCAACGCATTGGCCTCCGCGAAGTCGCGGTGGTCGGCCGCGAACTGCACGTGAATCACCGGCCCGTCACGCTCCGCGGCATCAATCGACACGTGATCCACCCATACGACGGCCGGGTCGTCTCGCCAGAGCTCGCCCGACGCGATGCCGAGTTGCTCCGCGATGCAAACATCAACCTTGTGCGCACAAGCCACTACCCGCCGTCGCTCGCGTTCGTCGAGGCGTGCGACGAGCTCGGCATCATGGTCGAGGTCGAAGCACCGTTCTGCTGGGTCGGCAAGTACGACGGCGCCCGCAAGAACTGGAAGGAAGAACGCTGGGACCCGAACAACCGCGAGCGTTGGCTGCCCACCTTCGAGCGGCTCAATCTCGCGATGGTTTCGTACTTCCAGATGAACCCCAGCATCGTGATCTGGTCGCTCGCCAACGAATCACTATGGACACCGCTTTGGGCGGATGTTCATCAGAGCGTGCTGGCGTATGACGCGACCCGTGCCACGATCTTCCACGACCCGCCCGGCGTCGGCATCGATAACGACCCGGCGCGACCCAAGCTGCAGAACTTGCACTATCCGGGGCCCGGCTTCGCGACCGAGGCTCAGCAGTCGCCGCGGCCAGTTTTCCTCGGCGAGTTCTGCCACCTCAACAGCTACAACAGACGCGAACTGCTGTCCGATCCCGGCGTCCGCGATCGCTGGGGCACCGGCTTCCAGGTCAACTGGCAGCGCGTCGTCGACGCTGAGGGCGTCATCGGCGGCGCGATCTGGAGCGGCATCGACGACGAGTTCTATCTCCCGAACGACTTGCTCGTCGGCTACGGCGGCTGGGGACCGGTCGATGCATTCCGACGCAAAAAGCCGGAGCACTGGCACGTCAAGAAGTCGTACTCGCCGCTGCGTCTTCGCGAAGTCTCGCCCGCCGTCTATCTCATCGAGAACCGCCACAGCTTCCTCGACCTGATTGACATCGAAATCACCTGGCAGCACGGCGCGACGACAGGCACCGTCGATGTGCGCGCAGCGCCGGGCGGAGCCGCAACGTTCGAACTGCCCGTCGGCATCGATCTCACCGCAGCGCCGCTCGACATCACCTGCGTCGACCCTCGCGGCGTCGAGATCGATCGCTACCGCATCGGTGGCCCGAGCGAAGCAACGCAACGCCCAATCGGCGAACCCGAAGTTGTCTCGCTGACTCTCGAAGACGGCATGTACCGCATCCGCCGCGGCCAGCTCGAACTCGGTGTCAACGCGAGCAATGGCTACTTCGATGGCATCCGCTCCGACGGGCGTCCCGTGCTCGGGGCCGGCATCTCGCTGATGATCACGCCGCTCAACGGCGAGGGCGGCATCCAGCTCACCGGCGACAACCAAGTCATTGAGCCGTTCAACCCAATCGCGACCGGCTGGACCGATCCCGATATCCGCATCGAGTCCCGCGACGATGGCGGCCTCGTTGCGCACATCGGTGGCACGCTGAAGCAAGCTCGCGGCGCTTTCCGCATCGCGGTCCCGCCAGCCGGGCCGATCGAGGTGTCGTACGACTTCGAGATCCTCGAAGCGGTCAATCCTCGTGAGTGGGGCGTGCAACTCGCCGCGGCCGAGGGCGCGAGCACCGTGCAATGGACACGCCGCGGCCTCTGGTCGCTCTATCCATCCACACACATCGGCCGCACCGAAGGCACCGCTCGTCTCAATGGGCTCAGCGTCGACCGCGGCAGTTGGCCGAGCCATCCCTGGGCACTGGACGACTCGCCGCTCGGCTCCAATGACTTTCGCGCGAGCAAGCACAACTTCTTCGAGGTATCGCTCACCGACGACAAGGGCCACGGCATGCGCGCGCTCAGTGACGGCGACGACACCAGCCGCTCGTGGATGGAGGGCGGCACCGTGCGATGGCTCGTCGCGGGCTACTCCAACGCGGGCAACGAGCCGTTCTTCCGGTCGCACGCCGCGGCTGAGGATCGGCCGCTCGCCGTCGGCGATCGCATCCGCGGCAGCTTCCACCTCGAGCCGATTCACCCTTGACGGCGGATCGCACGCCTGCATGCGTCTGTGTCATCGGCTAGCTCTTGCTTACCAAGCGTCGGTTCCGGTGACCGACCCTATCGGCCCGTTCAGTTAGTCTCTCCTCGCACGCGATCGAGATCTCCGGAGGACGCAACACATGGCTTCATGGGCCAACGATCAGGAACTCTTCGACCTCGCCGAACGCGAGCTGTATTCCGCGGTCATCGGCGACATCATGGACTTAATGGGCCACACGCGGCAGTTTCTCCCGCCCCGAATTCAGCCGCTCCGCGACGACATGATCGTTGTCGGCCGAGCCATGCCCGTGCTCGAAGCGGATGATGTCGCGGGCGAATCACCCGGCCGCGCCGACCCAACGCTGTCACAACCATTCGGCCTCATGCTGCGCGCACTCGATGATCTCACCACCAACGAGGTTTATCTCTGCACCGGTGCCTCGCCGACGTATGCGCTCTGGGGCGAACTCATGAGCACCGCAGCACGCAACCGCGGCGCATCCGGCGCCGTCGTCAACGGCTGGTCACGCGATACCCGCGGCATCCTCGAACTCGGCTTCCCGACGTTCTCCTATGGCAGGTATGCACAAGACCAACGGCCACGCGGCAAGGTCATCGACTTCCGCTGCCCGATCGAGATCGAAGGCGTCCGCGTCGAACCCGGCGACATCGTCTTCGGCGATCTCGACGGGGTCTGCATCGTGCCCAAGGCAATCGAACGAGAAGTCTTCGAGGGTGCGATCGAAAAGGCTCGTGGCGAGAAGCAAGTCTTTGAAGCCATCTCCGGCGGCATGCTCGCGCAAGACGCGTGGGACAAATACGGAATCATGTGATGCCAAGCCAAGCCGAACTCGCACTCGACATCACCTGCGACCTCGGCGAAGGCCCTGTCTGGTGGAACGACTGCATCTGGTTTGTCGACGTCGAAGGCAAGCAGTTGCACCGCTATGACCCGGCGGCCGATAAGCACACAGCCTTCGATGTTCCCGATCGCATCGGCTTCGCCGCCCCGTCCGACAACCACGACTGGGTGATCGGACAGGGTGCCGCGATCGCAGCCTTCTGCCCGAGCGAAGGCCCGCCGCGCGCGCTCACGCAGGTCGAGCCAGCCGATGCCGGCACCCGAATGAACGACGGCAAGTGCGATCCCACCGGCCGGCTCTACGCGGGCACGCTGCATCTCGAAATCAAGCGTGAAGTCGCAGCGCTATACCGCTTTGATGCCGATGCCAACGCCAAGACCATCGTCGAAGATGTCACCATCTCCAACGGCCTTGCGTGGAACGAAGCCGTCGGCAAGATGTATTTCATCGACACCATCACCAGCCGCGTCGATTGCTTCGATTGGGACGCCGACACTGGTGACATCTCGAATCGCCAGCCCGTGGTCGAACTTGAGAACGGCTCACCCGATGGCATGTGCATCGATACCGATGGCAAGCTGTGGGTCGCGATGTGGGGCGGCGCGCGCATCGCCTGCGTCGATCCCGACACGGGCAAAGAGATAGACGCCATCGAGGTGCCAGCCCCCAACGTCACGTCGTGCTGCTTCGGCGGTGCTGATCTCGACGAGCTGTACATCACGACCGCCACACTCGGGCTCGATGATGCTGCCAACGCTGAGCATCCGCACGCCGGAAGTCTGTTTGTTGCCAAGCCCGGTGCAATTGGCCTGCCAACCCAACCCATGAAGTAACGACGCGAGAACGTACATGCGTATCGAAGAAGTCAAAGTCTGGCTCGTTGAGGGCATCAAATACAACTGGACGATGCTCAAGGTCATCACCGACACCGGCCACACCGGCGTCGGCGAATCCACCAACTGGCCGGGCAGCCCGATCATCGAGGGCGCGACGCGGCACGTCGGCGAACGCGTCATCGGCCTCGACCCAAGACGCATCGATTTCATCTGGACCAAGCTCTATCGCGATCTCAACTGGATCGGCCCTTATGGCGCATCCATGTGCGCTATCTCCGGGCTCGACATGGCGCTGCTCGATCTCAAAGGCAAGCTGCTCGGCGTGCCCGTATACGAGTTGCTCGGCGGCGCATACCGCACAAGCCTTCAGCTCTACGCCAATTACTGGTTCACCGGTGGCGGCCACACGCCCGACGACTACGCCAAGCAAGCCAAGCGCGTCATCGATCTCGGCTTCACCGGGCTCAAGTTCGACCCCTTTGCGCACGTCAACTATCTCTACGGCGACCACCTCGCCGACAACATGGGGCTTTCGCCAGCCGATCAAGACCGCGCGTACGAGGTCACCGCTGCGGTCCGCGAAGCGATCGGCCCGAACACCGCCATGATGATCGAGACGCATGCGCTGCTCAACGGCGAGGTCGCCGTGAAGATGGCCAACCGTCTCGCCCCGCTCGGCATCACCTGGTACGAAGAGCCCGCGGGCCCCGAAAACGCTGAGACTCTGGCTGCGCTCCGCCGGCGACTGCCGTCCGACGTGCCAATCTGCGTCGGCGAGCGGCACTACACCCGGCATGGCTTCCGCGACGTCTTCCAGAAGCACGTCTGCGATGTCGTCATGCCCGACATCACGCGCTGCGGCGGCCCGTCAGAGATGAAGCGCATCGCCACCATGGCGGAGGCGTACAACGTGCTCGTCGCGCCGCACAACCCGAACGGCCCGCTCAGTACCCTCGCCAGCGCGCACACCTGTGCGTCAATCCCAAACTTCTTCCGCTGCGAGTTCATGCTCAACGACGTGCCGTGGCGCGACGAGGTCATCACGCATCCGCTCGATGTCCGCGACGGCAAACTGCATCTCTCCGAGCGCCCCGGCCTCGGCGTCGATCTTGTCGAAGAAGAGCTCGAGAAGCACCCCGGCATCCGGCGACTCGACGAGCGCGACAACTTCTACGTCTGACCACCGGCAACATAGGAACAGCCATGGCTTTGCAAATCGATCTCTCCGGCCGGGTTGCTCTCGTCACCGGCGTATCCGACGGCATCGGTGTCGGCATAGCTCGCAAACTGGCCGAAGCCGGTTGTGATGTCGCGGGCTGCGCGCGCCGCGCAGCCGATTCCGAAGAGGCCGCCCGCTTCCACGACATCGTGCAAAGCCAGGGCTGTAAGTCGTTCTACGACCGCATCGATGTCAGCGAGCCGGACGGCCCGGATCGCTTCGTCGCCAACTCGGTCGGAGCACTCGGTCGCATCGATATCGTGGTCTCGAACGCCGGCCGCAACGTCTTCACCGGCGTCAACGATTCGACCGAGGACGATTGGCGGCAGTGCATGGAACTCGATCTCGCCTCGCACTGGCGACTCGGCAAGGCCGCCCAGCCGCACATGGCCAAAGCGGCAAGCGACAGGGCGTCCCCGGTCTTTGTCATCAACAGCTCCAATCACGCGTTCAGCACGCTGCCCGGCTGCTTCCCGTACAACGTCGCCAAAGCCGGCCTCGTCGCGATGACACAATCCATGGCTTTAGAGTGGGGGCCTGCTGTGCGCGCAGTCTGCATCGCTCCGGGCTTTATCGACACGCCGGGCGGCGATAAATGGTTCGAGACATTCCCCGATCCCGCAGCCAAACGACGCGAGGTCGAGCAGGCTCATCCCGTCGGTCGCATCGGTACATCCGACGAGATCGGCGGCATCTGCGCGTTCCTCGCAAGCGAGTATGCCGCGTTCATCTCGGGCTCGACCATCCTTATCGATGGCGGCCACGCTACGCACATGGGCTGGTAGCTACTCGCCCGCATCGATCAACACTGTCGTCACACTCCGCGGCGAGAGGTCGATGACGCCCTCGGTTTGCTCGCCCGCTCCGACGCTGTGTTCGGCATCGGTGACGAACACCTCGTCGATGCGCAACGAATCGTCAAAGCGAACGCTCGCTGGCTCGGTGCCGAAGTTCATGAGAACGCATGTCACGCCATCGCTGTCGGCATCTTGGAACGCAACCGCGCGCACATCCGTCTCGTTCTCACCGACAACACATCTGATGCGCACAGCACCGGGCTTGATGAAGCGGCTGAACTGCGCGACCACCCACAGCCGCTTCGGTACATCCATGATCGTGTTGGTGTCCCAGTCGGCATGGATCAGCCCGGTCTTGAAATCGTGCGGATTCACCGCGAGCCAACCCGACCAGCTCACCACGTTGCCGAGCGTTAAATCGTTGTACAGCGTGTCAGCCAGCACCAACGCCGAATTCATCGTCGAGTCTCGCGTCCACTCCATGTGGCACCACTCCGACATCACGATCGGTGTGTCGATATCAAGTTCCTCGAGCATTGCGCGCAGCTCGGTGCGATGCTCCGGCTCCGACCAATACGAGTGGATCGCCAGTCGATGCAGCGAATCGATCAGCACCTCATCGGCAGCCATCGCGCGGATGTAATCGAGCGTCGACCGCGACCATTCGCCGGCTTCGGGGCCTTCAAGCAACAGCGGCACATCGCGACGATCGATCTCGTCCGCCACTGCGCGCAGCACGCCCGCGGTTTCTTCCGGCGTGAGAAACATGCCTTCCTGCCAGCGATTGGTCTCACCCCATCGCCACTGCGGCTCATTGATCGGCGCGATGGCGACCTCGTCGAGGCCCATCGTGGTGCGCACGTACTCCGCGATATCCACGCAATATGTCGCGAACTCGGCGAAGTCCTCGGGCTTGAGATTGGAGGCTCCGTTCGGCCCGCCGCTTGGCTTGCCGGAGATCGTGAGGCGCGACGGCGGGCTGTAGAAACACACCGCGACTGATTCCACGCCGCGTTCGAGCGCGCCCCGCATCACACGCATGCCGTTGGGATCGACGGTCCAGTCGTACTCGCCGGGTGAGGTCTCGAAGCTGACTTTCGATCGCCACGGATCGAGCGCTTCGTCGTTGTGGCCGCCGCCCGGGTTGTAGCGGTAGATATCGAGATCCGCGCCGGCGTCGGTGTAAAGCAGATCGAGAATCTCTTCGAGTACTTCTTCGTCCCAGCCGCCGACATGGTGCGACCACCACGCTCCGGAGTAGCCGAAGCCCTCCCATGTTTGGAACTGCTCGTCGTGATCGATCGTGATGGTGACGGGCGCAGGCTGTCCGGCAACTGCCGGCGAGGCGAGCAACGCGAGCGAGGGCAGCAGAGTGTGCATGAGTGTGCGCATGGCGGGAGGCTCTCCATCAGTTGCGAGTAGATGACAGCCAGTGTCGCATAACGCCATGTGGATCGCGCGCGGCGTAGTAACAGGTTACTGCTAGGAAACAGCAGTGTGAGTGCGAAAGAACAGCAAGCGGTAGCATTCGTGCGCTGTGATACGCGCAGCAAGCCTGTACGAAACCGTGCCTTTCGCAGTGTGAACATCTAGCCCGTGCATCGCGTGCCAAATACAATCGCGGCATGAATCACCACCTCTCGTTGTCGTCGGTTCGTCGCGGCTTTCGTCGCGTCGTTGCTGTTGTCGCGTGCTTGGTCACTGTCGGTGTCATGACAGATCGCGCTTCGGCAAGCCATGATCATGCGCACAGCGTGAGTCTGGCTGGCGAATGGTCGATGGCGGTCGATGCTGGCGACGTCGGCGTGCAGCAGAAGTGGTACGAGCGGGACGGCTTTGATCACAGCGTCACGCTGCCGGGGTCGATCCAATCGCAGGGCTTCGGTGAGCCGCCGTCGCGGACCGGGCAGTGGTCAACCAACCTCGGCAACAGCATGCTCGCCGATCCGACCTTTGCCGAGTACACAACCGACGAGGACTTCGGCAATCCGTTCTGGCTTACACCGAAGCGGCTGTATGTCGGCGTCGCGTGGTTCACGCGCGAGATCACGATTCCCGAGGCGTGGGAGGGGCAGCGGGTAGAGCTGTTCCTTGAGCGCGCACACTGGGGCACGACGGTGTATCTCAACGGCGAAGTCGTCGGCGAGCAGCGCGACCCGCTCGGCACGCCGCATGTGCACGACCTGACCGCTGCGGTCGAGAAAGCTGGCGGCCCGGGCACGTACACGCTGGCGATCCGCGTCGACAATCGGCTCATCGTGGATGTCGGCAAGGATGCGCACGCCTACGGCGATCAGCAGCACACGAACTGGAACGGCATCATCGGCGACATCGAGCTGCGCGCAACGCCGGTGATCTGGATCGATAACGTGCAGGTGTTCCCCGATGTCGACGACCGCAGCGTTGATCTCGTGATCAGCATCTCAAACGCGAGCGGCTTCGCTGGCAACAGCGAGATGTTCATCGACGTCAAGAGTCGCAGCGGTCGCCCGTTTGAGATCGGCACGGTCACGCGCGAGGTTGCTTGGGACGCGGATGACACAACGATCGTGCGCATGAAATTGCCGCTCGGCGATTCGGCCCCGCTGTGGACTGAGTTTGATCCCAACGTGCTCGAGCTGCACGCGACGCTGGCTGGCCATCGTCACACAACGACGTTCGGACTGCGTGAGGTTTCGGTCATCACCGATGCGGATGGCTCGCAGTTTACGATCAACGGTCGCCCGGTGTTCCTCCGCGGTGCGCTCGATCAGACGGTGTTCGCTGAGACGGGCTACCCCGACATGAGCGTCGAGTGGTGGATTGGTTTCATGCAGCGGCTGCAGGCGTTCGGCCTCAACCATGTCCGCTTCCATAGTTGGTGCCCGCCGCGCGCGGCGTTCCATGCGGCGGACGAGCTCGGCATGTACATCATGGCTGAGGCTTCGACATGGCCGAACTTCTTGTATGCCCCGACGCTTCCGGCTTGGCTTGAGGCCGAGGGCGATCGGATGCTGCGTGAATACGGCAACCATCCGTCGTTCGTGCTGATGGGCGTCGGCAACGAGTTCTGGAACGGCACAAAGCTGAACGACGAGGCGCCGATGATCGAGCCGGCTGTCGATCAGTGGCGAGAGGAAGACAAGCGTCGCTATTACACGACGGGCGCGGGCTGGCCTCAGGCACCGGCCAACGACTTCCACGTCACGCAAGATCCACGGCTTCAGTTGTATCCCGGGCTTCGATTGACCGACCCGCCGCGCACCGATCTGGACTACGGCGACTACGTGAGCAATCAGCCCGTGCCGATCGTGACGCACGAGATCGGTCAATGGTGCTCGTACCCGGATATCACCAAGCCGGCGCGCAGCGATAAGTTCCTAGACGCTCGCTTCCTTGAGATGATGTCGGACGGTCTTGAGCGGGCCGGGCTCGATCACTTGGCGGAGTCGTTCATCGATGCGTCGGGGCGCTTCCAGACGCTGCTCTATAAGGCGGAGATCGAGTCGGCGTTGCGCACGCCGCGGTTGGCCGGCTTCCAGTTGCTCGGTCTGGCTGATTATCCGGGCCACGGCTTCGCGCCGGTCGGCGTGCTCGATCATCACCTGCGATCGAAGGGCTACGCGGGCCCGGCCGACTACCGGGCGTTCAACGACGAGCGCGTGCTGCTCGCGAGGCTTGAGTCGCGCGTGTTCGAGCACGGCGACACCATCAGCCTCGGGCTTGAGATTGCCAACTACGGCGAGGACGCCATCGAAGGCATCATCGATTGGAAGGCGCGCGGTTCGGCAAGTGGCGACATCGCACGCGGCACAGCTGCGCTGGCTGCAGACCCGGGCGGGCTGAGCGACATCACGACGATCGAGCTGACGCCGTCGGCGGGTGGTCCGGCTGAAGAAGTCACGATTCGTGCGTCGGTGCGTGGCACGCCGATCGCCAACGAGTGGCAAGTGTGGGTCTACCCGCGTGCAAGCGCAACGGCGAACGATCCGGAGAACGTCGAGATCGTGAAGAGCATCGATGGACCCGCAGCGGAACGGCTCGAGAACGGCGCAACGATGGTCGTGCTCTCGCCGCCGGCGTATGTCGATGCCGATACCTTCGGCTCGTTCCGCCCGATCTTCTGGAATCGTGCGTTGTTCACGACGCAGCGCGAACACACGCTCGGTGCGCTCATCGACAACGACCATCCAGCGCTCGCGGGCTTCCCGTCGCGGCACTATGTGACGTGGCAGTGGTGGGATGTGCTGTTCAACAGCAAGCCGATCCCGCTCGATGGGCTTTCGGCAGCGATCGATCCGATCGTGCGTCCGATCGATGATTGGGTGATGCCGCGGAGCCTTGGTCTCTTGTTCGAGGCTCGCGTTGGTGAGGGCCGAGTGCTCGTGTGTGCGGTCGATCTCGAGACAGACCTTGAGAATCGCCCGGCAGCGCGCGCCTTGCGTGAGAGTCTGTTGGCGTACGCAGCGAGTATTGGCTTCGATCCGCAGCAACGGCTGGAGGGCTGGGAGCTGACGCGGTTGTTCCGTGATCCGTCGCCGATGGAGAAGCTAGGTGCGTCGGCGATGGCTGCGAACAGCCATCCAGGTTACGGGCCGGAGCTTGCGCTG
>JBCCQU010000003.1:0-20609 GCA_039208875.1 Planctomycetota bacterium | reverse complement strand
CTGGTCGGCGTGGTGGCGTTTGACGGTCGGGCGGTGAGCATGCGCACGCCGCGGGCGGCTGCGATCACCGACGTCGCGCTCGATAGCGTCGTGACCGGTCGCGATGGCACCGATGTCGCCGGCGCGTTGCGCACCGCAGCCAGGCTCATCCCGCCCGATGCTGCGGGCCGCATCGTGCTGATTTCGGATGGTGTCGCGACGGGCGACAGCGTGTTGGAGGCTGCGCAGGAAGTTGCCGGTGCGCGCACGGGTCGAGCGCCCGTTGCGGTCGACGTCGTGCCGATCGAGTACGAGGTCGGCAGCGAGGTGCTGATCGAGGCGGTGGAGGCGCCGGGCACAGCGCAGGCGGAGGCAACCGTCCCGGTGCGTGTTCGTTTGCGTTCGGCGGGGCCGGCGCGTGGCACGCTGCAACTGCTGTATGACGGCGAGCCGGTCAATCTCACCGGGCCCGATGTCGCGGGCACCGGTGCTCGATTGTCGCTGGCGGCGGGCGTTCGCGATGTGACGGCCGCGGTGCCGCTGGTCGCGGGCCGGCTGCACAGGTTCGAGGCGGTGTGGGAGCCGGACCCCGCGGCGGCTGCGGATACATCGCCGGAGAACAACCGGGCAGCGGGGTTCACGATCACGCCGGCTGCGGGCCGCGTCGCGATCCTCGGCGATGTTGCAACGGGCGAGCCGGACTTGCTTGCCGACACGCTCCGCTCTGCGGACATCGCGGTGGACGTGCTCGTGCCGCAGGCTGCGCCGACCACGCTGCTCGACTGGCAGCCTTATGACCTTGTGATCTCGCGTGACGCCGGCGCGGATGATCTGTCTGCGGCGTCTGAGCGCGCGCTGGTTGCGCATGTCACGCAGGTCGGTGCGGGGTTTGTGATGCTCGGCGGGCCGCGCGGGTTTGCAGCGGGGGGCTGGAAGGGCTCGGAGATCGCTGAGATTCTGCCGGTCGATCTCGATGTGCCGGATCGGTTGGTGTTGCCGCGGGCCGCGGTCGTGATGATCCTCGATAAGTCGGGCTCGATGGGGCAGTCGGTGCTCGGGTCGGCCCGGTCGCAGCAGGCGATCGCGAATGAAGCAGCGGCGCGCGCACTGGCATCGCTCGACAGCCGCGACCTTGTCGGCGTGATTGCGTTCTCGAGCGGCACCGATGTCGTGGTCGAGCTCGGGCCGAACGACGATCCACGCGGCGCGGGCGCACGGGTGCGGTCGATCGCGCCGGGCGGCGGCACGTTTCTTGTTCCGGCGATGGAACTCGCGCAGCGTCAGCTCGCGGGTGTCGAGGCGGATAGCAAGCACGTTGTTGTGCTGACCGATGGGCAGTCGGTGAATCCGGAGCAGTTGCCGCGGCTCGCAGCCGTGATGGCCGACGAGGGCATCCGCGTGTCGACGATCGCGGTGGGCGACGGCGCGGATAGTGACAACCTCGCGCAGATCGCATCGGCGGGTGGCGGCCGGGCGTATCGCGTTGTTGATCCGACGACGCTGCCGCGGATACTGGTGAACGCGGTGACGATCGAGCGGAGGCCGAACATCCGCGAGCAGCCGTTCGCACCGGTCGTTGCGGACGCGACGAGTGATCTGCTGGCGGGCGTGCCGAGCGTCGGGGCTGGTCTGCCGACGCTCCGCGGCATTGTGCTGACCGAGCGGCGGGATGATCCGGGCGTGACCGATGCGTTGCTCGCGCCGGATGGATTGCCGGTGCTGAGCCATTGGAATGCGGGGCTCGGGCGTGTTGCTGCGTTTACGTCGGATGCCGGTGTTTGGGCGCGCGACTGGGCGGATTCGCCGGTGTATGCGGCGTTCTGGACGCAGCTTGCTCGGCGTCTTGCGCGGCCGGGCGATGCGGCGCCGTACGAGCTGCGGATGGAGCGGGCCGGCGATGATCTGCGCTTGGTGATCGAGGCGGTCGGCGAGGACGGCGTGCCGATCGACGGGCTCGATGCGCGCGCGACGGTGTTCGATCCCGGCGGCGCGTCGAGTGATGTGACGCTGCCGCAGGTCGGGCCGGGGCGCTACGAGGCGGTTGTAGCTGCCGATGGGTCCGGTGTGTTTCTCGCGGTTGCTCAGCCGACACGCAGCGGGCGTGCGCTGACGCCGAGTCTTGCGGGCGTGGCGGTGGATGACGGCATCGAGTATCGATCGCTGTCGTCGGATCGCGGCACGCTGGAGCGGGTTGCGCAGGCGACGGGCGGCCGGGTGCTGACGCTTGATGATGCGTCGGCGGCGGCGATGTTTCGTCGCGACGGCGTGCAGCCTCGGCGTGCGCTCACGCCGCTTACCGAGTCGTTGCTGCTCATCGCAGTGCTCGCGCTGCTGGTCGATATCGGCACGCGGCGTGTGGCGTGGGATCGCTGGGTCAGCCGCGACTTCGGCGTCGAGGCGAGACGCGTCGCGGCCGAGGTGACACGCGATCGCACGAAGCAGGCGTCGGAAGCGATTGCCGGCTTGCGGAAGCGTGAGCCGAAGCCCGAGCCACAAGTGTCTGGCGTTGGGTTTGACACCGCGGACGCGGTGAAGTTGGCTCGGGAGGCGCGGGAGCGTCGCATGCGCGACCAGATGCAGGCTTCGCGGCGGGCGACCGAATCGGGCGCGAGTCAGCCGGTGGATCGCGGTGACGCAGGGGCACCGAAGCCGGATGCTGACAGCGGCGGGGCGGGCGATCTGCTGGCGGCCAAGCGGCGCGCGACGCGGCAGTATGACCAGTCGGACGACTGACCCAAGCTCGATAAGCCGCGTCATGTCACCGCTGCGCAACGTCTCGCAATGGCTTTGCACCTTGCGATCGTCTCGCTCGTAGACCGGATTGGGTGCGCACGCTGCGGCCCGATTCGCTCTCTCGATGGAGGCATGATTCATGGCCCGCTGCATACTGACATCTCGCATCGCTCTCGTGCTCGCTTCAGGTTTGGCGTTGGGTGTGCCGGCTGCGCACGCCGAGCCCGATGCCAATGCGGAGCCTGTGCTTGAGCCGGCTCAGGGCGTGGAGCCGATCGCGGCGGTCGATGGGCCGGTCGTGCAACTTGCGTTGTTGCTCGATACATCGAACAGCATGGACGGGCTGATCGCGCAGGCGAAGTCTGCGTTGTGGGCGGTTGTGATTGAGCTCGGCGAGCTTGAGCACGACGGCGAACGGCCGCAGTTGCAGGTCGCGCTGTATGAGTATGGCAACGACTCGGTCAGCGAGGGTGACGGCTATGTGCGCATGCGGACGCCCTTTACGACCGATCTTGATTTAGTGAGCGAGCAGTTGTTCGGCCTGCGCACCAACGGCGGCAGAGAGTTTTGCGGCGTCGTTATCGACGAGGCTGTGCACGGCTTGCGATGGTGGCGCAGTAGCGACGAAGCGAACGATAAGACACCGGGTAATGCGGAGCCGAGTGATCTCGCCGAGGCAGCCGGGGCTGCACTCGGTGCGGCGCTCGGTGGCGGTGAGCGCGAGATTCGTTTTGCGAAGTCGGTCGATGGTCCGGTGTGCCGCATCGTAGTGATCGCGGGCAACGAGCCGTTCACGCAGGGCACGCTGCATTACAGCGAAGCGATCGCGGATGCGGTGTCGCTCGGTGTCACGGTCAACACGGTGTTCTGTGGCCCGCGACGGGAAGGTGCGAACACGGGCTGGGAAGACGGTGCGCGACGCGGCGGCGGGCTGTATACGAGCATCGATCAGGACGGTGCGGTTGCCGAGCCGCCCACGCCGTTCGATGATCGACTGTCTGCGCTGAACGCGTCGCTGAACGCGACGTACCTCGGATTTGGGGAGCGTCACACGCTGGCTCGCGCGCGGCAAGCAGAGCTTGATGTGCAGAGCGTGGTGCAGGCCAATCAGGGCGGCGGGTCGCCGTTCGCACGCGTTGAGGCGAAAGCCACGGCGAACTACGTGAACAGCCATTGGGATTTGGTTGATGCGGTGAAGGTTGATGACCTCGATCTTGCGACGCTGGACGACGAGCAGTTGCCCGAGGACTTCCGCGGGTTGTCGCTTGAGGATCAGCTCGCGAAGGTCAACGCGACGTGGGACGAACGGCAGCGTGTGCAGGCTGAGATCCGCGAGGTGGCTGAGCAGCGTCGAGTGTTCATCGCTGAGCATCATGTGGCAGCCGAGGCTCCGCCGACGCTGGCTGAGGTGCTGACCGGGGCTGTCGTGGAGCAGGCTCGGCGGGCCGGTTTCTGAGGGAGTCTGCGGGGTGTGCGATAACAGATCGGGCGTGAAATTTGGATGATTTCGGCCGGGGCGGCAGGTACGCTACCGGCCATGCCCGGCAAGCGCGTCTACCTCGAAACGTTCGGTTGTCAGATGAACGAGCTCGATTCGGAGCTTGTCGCTGGCGAGCTGTCGCGGCTTGGGTATCACTTCGTTCCGGAGGCGTCCGATGCCGAGGTGGTGCTGTACAACACGTGCTCGGTGCGCGAGCAGGCCGAGCAGAAGGTGTGGAGTCGGCTCGGTGAGCTGAACCAACGCAAGCAGCGGGAGCCGGGCTTGGTCGTCGGCGTGCTGGGCTGCATGGCTGAGCGCGACGGCACCGACCTGATGGATCGCATGCCGGTGGTCGATGTGATGTGCGGCCCGGGCGAGCTGGACAAGCTGCCGAGCCTGCTCGATAACGCTGTGCGCACGAGTGCATCGATGGCGTCCGACGAGCCGTTGCCCGTGCCAACGATTGTGAAGTCGGCGCGGCAATCGGCATTGCAGGGTGCGACGAGTCGCCGGAGCGCGACACTCTCAGCGGCAGAAGACAGTCTCGAGATGCTGGACCTTTCGCGTGCGGTGTCGCCGGTGGATAGCGATGTGGGATCGCGGAGCGCGTATGTGCGCATCACGCGGGGCTGCAATAAGTTTTGCACGTACTGCGTGGTGCCGCACACGCGGGGTGCTGAGATTCATCGGCCGCCGGAGCACATCATCGAGGAGTGCAAGCGGCTGGCCGACGCGGGTGTGATCGAGATCACGCTGCTCGGGCAGACGGTGAATCACTATCGGTTTGAGCATGAGGCAGCGGTCGCGGTGGGCGGCGTGGTGCAGCCGCAGAAGGGCCGGACGTATAAGGGCAGCCATCGGCGCGATGCCTTTAGCGGCGAGCGTGTGACGACGTTTGCAGACTTGCTGTATGAGATTCACGAGCAGGTGCCGGCGATCAAGCGGCTGAGATTCGTCACGAGTTATCCGCGCGACTTCGGCGACGATGTGCTTGAGGTGATGCGCGACTGCGAGCGGATGTGCCGGTATCTGCACGTGCCTGGGCAGTCGGGCTCGGACCGTGTGCTGAAGATGATGAATCGCGGCTACACGGTGGCGGAGTACGACGAGTTTGTGTGCCGTGCTCGCGAGTTTCTGGATCAGCCGGAGATCGGCCGACCGCTGATGGTGTCGGGCGACATCATCGTCGGCTTCCCGACGGAGACCGATGAGGAGTATCAGCAGACCGTGGAGCTTGTGGAGCGGAGCCGATACAAGAACTGCTTCATCTTCAAGTATTCACCGAGGCCCGGAACGTATGCGCACAAGAAGATCGCCGACGACGTGCCCGATGCGGTGAAGCGGCAGCGGAACAACCATTTGCTCGCGGTGCAGGCGCGCATCTGCGATGAGATCAGCCGCGAGCAGATCGGGCGCGAGTTTGACGTGTTTGTCGAGGGGCTGAGCAAGCGGGCCAAGCAAGCACGCGGGCAATCGATCGGCGACATCCGCCGCGCGGGCATGACAGCCATCACGATCGGCGGCAACAAGCTGGGCGGGGCGATAGCGAGCGGTGGCGCGGCGGCGGTCGCTGAGGCTGAGGGGCCGGTGCAATTGTCGGGCCGAACCGATGGCGATCAGATTGTGTTCTTCGAAGCCGATGCGGAAGTTGCGGAGAGCATGATCGGCTCGATCCGCCGCGTGCGCATCGAGCGTGGCGAACGGCTGAGTTTGTTCGGCGAATTGATCTGAGTTGGTCTTTCTGAGTTGGTTGTCGCGCTAGTCGGTGCTGGCGTTATCGTTCGCGAGCACTTCGCGGGCCATGGCTGAGCGTTCCTGCATCTCGGTTGGCGGCTTGTACTCGCCGGTCCACGCCATCGACGCCCAGCGTTGGATGTCGGCGAAGACCAGCAGCAATGACGGAAGCACGAGCAGGATGACGCCCGTTGCGCTGATGAGGCCGAAGGCGATCGTGATAGCCATGGGAATGAGGAAGCGGGCCTGGAAGCTCTGCTCAAGCATGAGCGGCAGCAGGCCGAGCACGGTTGTGACTGTTGTTAACAGGATGGCGCGGACGCGCGCGCGGCCGGCCTCGATGCACGCCTCGTAGACGCGGAGGCCGTCGCGCCGACGTTCGTTGTAGAACTGCATGAAGATCAGCGAGTCGTTGACGACAACGCCGGCGAGCGCGATGAAGCCGATGAGCGACAGGATCGTCATCTCGTAGCCGAGCAGGTAGTGGCCCCAGATCATGCCGACGGTCGCGAACGGGACGGCGGTGAGCACGATGACGGGCTGGATCCAGCTCTCGAAGAGCCAGATGAGGACAACGCCGATGAGGCCGATGGCGAGAACCATGCCTAGCGGCAGCGTCGCGAAGCTCTCGGCCTGGTCCTTCTGCCGACCGCGCGGCACCACACGCACGTTGAGGGCTTGTTCGAGATCACGCAGTTGTGGGCCGAGGTTTGCGACGACGCTCTCGGGGCTGACAGTGTCTTGGTTGACGTCTGCGGTGACGGTGATCTGCCGAACACGATCGAGCCGGCGGATGGATGCGAAGCTCTCGGTCTCTTCGAGCACGGCGACCTCGGCGAGCGGCACGGGCTGGCCGGCGGGCGTGAAGATGTACATCGACTCGATCGCGGCCGGGCTGCGTCGGACTCGCTCGGGCAGTGTGACGCGGACGTCGACATCCTCGCGTTCGCCTGCGAAGGTGAACGGCTCGAGACCGAACACCGCTGCGCGCACCTGCTGCGCGACGTTGGCCACGGTGAAGCCGAGTTCGCTCGCGCCGCTGCGGAGCGACACTGTCAGCTCGCGTTGGCCGCGTTCGGCATTGTTTGCGACGTCGTACACACCCTCGAAGTCGTCGAGCATCGACGCGAGTTCGTCTGCTGCGACTTGCAGGCTGTCTTCGTTCTCGCCGACGATTGCGAGGTTGATCGGCGGGCCGCTCGAGCCGCCCGCGAGCTCCTCAAGACGGAGGCTCTTGACGCCTTCGAGCGGGCCGAGTTCTTCGCGGATGGCCGAGATGACCTGGTCGCTTCGGCGCATGCCTTCGCTAGATCGGATCTCGACGCTCTTGAGCTCGATGATGATCTGGGCGAGGTATGGCGCGTTGCTTGAGCCATCGCCCTCGATGCTGCCGATGGCGCCGACCTGCGTGAACACGCTGTCGACCTCGGGCATGCCGAGCGCGACGGCCTCGATGCGGCGAGCCAGACCGTCGGTGATGTTGGCCGGTGTGCCGATCGGCATGCGCAGCTCGCCGTTGATCGTCTCGGCGTCGGAACTGGTGATGAACGTGAAGGGCACGCGCCCGCCGGCGACCATGCCGAACGAGATGACGACGAGTGCGATGGCAGCGGAAAGCGTGAGATAGCGGGCCCGGAGTGCCGGTCGGAGGATGCGGAGGTAGCCGGGGATCAGGAAGCAATTGAAAAACGCCTCGCGGCCCTTGTTCATGAAGCGATCGAATCTCGCGAGCGGTGAGTTTGATCGCTCGGCGCGGTCTTCTGCCTCGAGCGCGTGGTGCATGTGGCTCGGCAGGATGAACAGGCACTCGATGAGCGATACGGACAGCGCGCACACCACGACGAGCGGCAGCACGCCCATGATGTCGCCGATGCGGCCGTCGATGATGCCCAGCGGCATGAACGCGAAGATCGTGGTGATGATGGTCGCGATGACCGGCCACATGACTTGACGCGTGCCGCGGATGGACGCGGTGGTGGCGTCCTCGCCCTTTTCGTGGCGCGCTTTGATGTTTTCCGCGACGACGATGGCGTCGTCGACGAGGATACCGAGCACGATGATGAGGCCGAACATCGCGACGAGATTCAGCGTGACGCCCGTGGCGTACATGACCGCGAGCGTGCCGGCCAGCGCGACGGACAGGCCCGCGGCGACCCACAGCGACGTGCGCCAGCTCAGCAGCAGCAGCAGCGTGCCGAACACGAGCACGCCGCCCATGATGGCGTTGCGAGCGAGCAGTTCGAGCCGGCCGACGATGAAGCGTGCGAGGTCAGTCGTCGCGACGAGCGTGCCGGGTAGTTCGCCCTCGGTTGCGCGCCGTGCGCCGAGTTGGTGCGCTTCGAAGCGTGCCGAGATAGCGGACGGCTCGATGATCGGGTCGCCGTTGGCATCGAGCGGTGTGTCGCCGCGGCGTGCCCGGAGCTCCGCAGCGGCCTTCTTGAGCTTCTCGACGAGGCCCAGCTTGTAGGGCTCGCCATTGCGACCGGCGACGTAGGCCTTGACCATCTCGGCGATGTCGACCGCGTCCTGATCGCCGATCTTGAACGCGGTGAGTGAGACGCTCGGCTGGCCGTTGAACCGTGTGAAGAGATCGACGTCCGCGAAGGTGTCGCGCACGTCGGCGATGTCGCCGAGGGTGAGCCGTTGGCCGTCGTCTCCGGCCTTGACCGGGATGCCGCGGACAAACTCCGCCGAACGCTGTGTGCCCGGTGCGCGCACGGCGAGGTTCTGCGTGCCGGTTCGTATCGTGCCGCCGGGCAGCTCGCGCATGGCGTTGCGGACTTGCTCGGCGACGGCGGGCAGGCTGAGGTTGTGCTTGAGCATCGCTTCTGGCCGAACCTCGACGCGGATCTCGGCGCGGCGGATGCCATCGGTCCCGATGTCGCCCATGCCGGGCAGCGTTTCGAGGTCATCGCGGATGCTGCGTATGGCCTCCTTCATGGCGGCCTCGTCGCCATCGCCATACAACGCCAGCGCGATCGCGGGCAGATTGGGCTCGATCTTGAAAGCGACGATGTTGTCGACCTCTTCGGGCAGGTCCTGCAACGCGTCGACGTCGCGCTTCACCTCGGCGATGACCGCGTCGACATCCTCGCCCTCTTCGAGCTCGAGACGAACGGTGACCGACCCCGCGGTGACGGTCGTGTTCATCTCTTTCACGCCGTCGATCGTGGCGAGTTCGTCTTCAATCTTGGTCGCGAGCGATTCTTCGACTTCGTCGGGCGTTGCGCCCGGATAGGCCGCGTTGACCGCGATGATGTTGGGGCGCACTTCGGGGAAGAACTCGCGGCGGAGCTGGCTGCCGAAGATGAGCCCGGCGCCGACCAGGGCGAGCATCACGAGATTGGCGACGACCGGCCGGCGGACGCCGAAGGCTGGCAGGCTCACGACTCATCTCCGAGATCCGCCGCGCCCGAGGCATCGGCCGATGTCGGCTTGACAGTCGTTTGGGCTTGCTCGGCAGCTGCGATGTACGCCGGCACGATGAACGAGCCATCCTCAAGATCGTTGAGATTGCTCAGCACGATCTCGACGCCGTCACGATCGGTGAGTTCGGCTTGCAGCTGCGGCGGCAGATCGCTCAGCACCGTCCACTGCGACTCTCGCGGGTCGATGTCGGGCAGCGATCGCTCAAGCGTGTGCGCGACGCGCACCTCGACGCGGCGTGCTTCGAACACGTTGCCTGCTTCGTCTCGGCGGGCCGGCTCTGCGATGAACAGACGATCGCCCTGCAACGCGCGGCGCGGCACGACGGGGCGGGCAACGCCGTCGGTCGTCTCGATGCGGCCGATGACGAACTGGCCCGGACGGAGCAGGCGGTCGGCGTCGGTCGTTGGATCTTGCACGACTTCGACAAAGACCGTCATGGTGCGCGTGTCGGCGTCGGCCTCGGGCGCGATGCGCGACACGGTGCCGGCCCACGACCGCGGGCTGGGGCCGTCCTCGCGGAGCTCGACGCTTGAGTCGGGCTCGATGAGGCCATCGGCGGAGATCGGCAGCCGCAGCGGCACCTCGACACGCGAGAGATCAACGACACGCGCGAGCACGGCACCGATGCGGGCGAGTTCACCGGCCTCGATGTCGACGCGCTGGATCACGCCGTCAATCGGGCTGGCGATCGTCGTGCGATCGAGATTCGCCTGGGCCCGCTTCAGTTCTGCTTCGAGATCGGCGACGGTTGCGTTCAGCGACATGCGTCGGGGGCCGACCATGCGCTCGCGCTCTTGCAGGGCCGATAGCGTGCGCTCAACGCGGCGGACGTTGGCCATGGTTCGCTCGACAGCCACTGTCGAGCCGGCACCGCCTTCGAGGGCGTCCTGCTCGCGCTGCAGCAAGCGCTCCTCGAGATCGAGCTCGGCGACCGCGATGTTCACCTGGTCGTCGATCGCGCCGGCTTCGATCTCAAGGCCGTCTGCCTCGGCTCGGGCTGCGGCGACGCGTTGCTCCGCGGAAGTCACAGCCGCGGCGAAGTCGGTCGTATCGAGTTGCAACAACAGTTGGCCGGCGGTGACTTCGAGTCCCGGCTCGGTGGTCGCGGGCCGTTCGGTGACGCGGGCCTCGACCTGCGCGCGCAGCTCGGCGGCTTCCATCGCGCGGGCTGTGCCGAAGCCCTCCCACACGCGCGGCAGCACAAGCATGCGCACCGGCGCGGTCTCAACAATCGGCGGCGAGATCTCGCGGGCGGTGCGCGCGGGTTGCTCGGCGGTGCTCGAAAGGAACACGTAGATCAGCACCGCGAGCCCGATCGCGATCAGGCCGGCCAGCGCTCGGAATGCCCCCGCGACCACGCGGAGCCGACCGCCACGCGCCGGGGTCTTCGGATTTTTGCTCACGCGGATTTCTCCCGTGCCGACGTTTGCCGGCGCTTCAGCGTAGGCGCGGCCACACCTAGTCAAACAGGCGATTGACGGCGAGGCTGCAGCTTTGGTTCACATCTAGGTTCGTGACGGCGCAACGATGGGAAGGTCAGTCTTCGGGCACGTTGTCGCTGGTGACGATCTCGCGGAATCGTGCGCGCAGCTTGGCGGTGACGGGCCCCTCGCCGTCCGAGACCTTGAAGACCTTGTCGATCTGGCCGTCCGGCGTCTGCGTGTCGATCTGCGTGATGGCGATCATCTCGGCGGCCGAGCCGGTCATGAAGACTTCGTCCGCGGTGACCACGTCGTCGAGGGACAGGTCTTTGGTCGTGCACTCGATGTTGCAGTCCGGGCTGAGGCGCTCCATGACGAAGCGACGGGTGATGCCTTCGAGCAGACCGGCGGAGGTCGGCGGGGTGAAGAGCTTGCCGTCCTTGACGATGAAGATGTTGTCGCCCGAGCCCTCAGCCACCTTGCCCTCGGTGTTGACCATGATGACCTCGAGGCAGCCGTGATCGATGGCCTCGACCTTGGCCATGATGTTGTTGAGGTAGTTCAGGCTCTTGATGCGCGGATCAAGGCACGCGATGGGCGTCTTCGGCCGATTGGCCACGACGACGCGCATGCCTTCTTCGTACATCTCCGGCGGATACAGCGTGATCTGATCGGCGATGCAGACAACGCCGGCGGTGGGGCACTTGAAGGGGTTGAGGCCCAGCGTGCCCTCGCCGCGAGTGACGATGAGGCGGATGTAGCCGTCCTCGATGCCGTTGGCCTCGATGCAGTCGCGCTGCACCTTGATCATCTCTTCACGCGTGATGGGCACCTTGATGCGGAGTGCTTCGGCCGATGCCCACAGGCGATCCATGTGCTGGCCCAGCATGAAGATCTTGCCCTTGTAGACGCGGATGCCCTCGAACACGCCGTCGCCGTAGAGCAGGCCGTGGTCAAAGACGCTGACCATCGCTTGGCTCTTGGGCACGATGCGACCGTTGACGTAGATCAGCGGCTTGTCGTCGGCAGCGAGCTCAGCGGGAACGTCGCGCTGCGGGAAGGGTGTGGAGAGATGCGTCATGTTGAGCCTCCATGAGTTACGCAAGTTGGGCGGGGTGGGCCGCCCCGTCGCACGCCAGAAAGCTGATGAAAGCATCGGCTTTCAAGCGATTCCGTGCCGGATGAGTTTACGCGGCGCACGTTCGTCGGCCGCGGGTGGTGGGACGTACCGGACCCTGCAATCGCAGCCGAATCAGTGAAGCACAGGAAAATACTTGTGCATAGTGATTCGGGCTATGCGGAAGTATCCACAGGTCATCCGCAAACCGACGCGCAAACCGAAGCGGATGAGCGCCTCAAGGCCGGGTCAGGCCCTGATCTCGGCGCCGAGTTTGGCCTTCGCTGCCTCGATGACGTCCGCCACCTGGGGCTCCACTTCCTCGCGCTTCAGCGTCCGGCTCGGGTCACGGAAACGCAGGCGGAAGGTCAGGCTCTTGGTGCCGGCCGGCACGGGCTTGCCGCGATACACGCCGACGTACTCGGTCGCCTCCAGCAGCGCGGGCGATCGCCCCTGCACCAGCGCCTCGACCTGCGCCCAGCGGACGGTGTCGGGCAGGTCGAGCGTGATATCGCGCTCCATGGCCGGGAAGGCGGGCAGCGGCTGAACGCTGGCCTTGGGCGGATACAACGCGATGAGTTCGGCGAGGTTGAGTTCGGCTGCGACGACCGGTGTGTCGAGATCGAGCCGTTTGATCTCACTCTCGGCGATGAGGCCGAAGCTGCCGAGGTGCTTGCCCTCGAGCACGACGTTCGCGAAGGCATCGGCTTGGAACGCGGCACTCGCGGGCTTTGCCGGCTCGATGCTGACCACTGCCTCGGATCCGGCGAGCGCGGTGACGAGCGCTTCGATCGAGCCGCGCATCTGGCGGATCGCTCGTTGCAAATCTTCCGTTCGCGTCTTCTTGGTGTACGGCGAGACGTCGGCCAGCATCGCGACGTTGCGGTGCTCGACGGTGTTGCGGCCGGGCTTGTCGTGCTCAGCGAAGGCCGCGGCGATTTCGTACAGGCGAAGACCGCCCGGTTGCGATGCCTGCGCATCCTGGTTGGCTCGGCGGCATGTCAGCAAGCCGGTAAGCGGGCTCGGGCGAAGATACGGCTCGGAGCCGCGGCGCTCGTCGTCGACCTTGAGCAGGCGGAGGCCGTCCGCGATGAACGGCTTGGCTGCGGTCTCGCTCGCGAAGCTGAACGTGACGGCTTCGAAGTAACCAAGGCCTGTGAGCACAGCTCCGATCTCGCGCACGGCCCGTTCGCTCTCTTGCGGGTGCTTCGCGACGATCCCGATGTGCCGCTCTGTCGGGATGCGGCCCAGCCCCGCGACGCGCGCGACCTCTTCGACAAGGTCGATCTCGCGGGTGAGGTCCAGCCGAAACGGCGGCACGGTGCACTCGAACCACGGCTCGTCGTCTTCGTCGCCGTCGGGCTTGTGCGGGATGACGTCGATCTCGAGCCGCTCCAGCATGCCTTGCTGCTCGGCGTTGTTGGTGTCGAGCCCGAGCAGTCGGCGGGCCCGGCCCGGACGGAAACGCACCGGCTCGCGATGCGCGATGGGCTGGCCGTCTTCGAGCACGCCCTCGCAGATGGTGCCGCCGGCCAACTCTTGGATGAGCGCCGCGGTGCGGAACGCTGCGAACGAAATCTCGCTCGGCGCGACGCCGCGCTCGAAGCGGTAGCCCGCGTCGGTCCGGATCGCAAGCCGGCGTGCGGCGGTGCGGATGGTCACCGGGTCCCACGTCGCCATCTCCAGGACGACATCGGTGGTGGTGTTGTCGACCTGGCTGTCGTAGCCGCCGATGACGCCGGCCAAGGACTGCGGCCGGTCTGCGTCGGCAACCACGAGATCGGTCGGCAGCAGCTTGCGCGGCTTGTCATCTGCGCTGTCTTGCAGCGTGCGCAGCGTCTCGCCGTCTTCAGCGAACCGGATCCGCAGCTCGTCGCCCGCGAGCTTTGCAAGATCGAACACGTGGCAGGGATGGCCCAGCTCGAACGTGATGTAGTTGGTCACATCGACGACGTTGTTGATCGAGCGTTGGCCGATCGCTTCGAGGCGTTCAACGAGCCATGACGGGCTCGGCCCGACCTTGACGTTGCGGATGACCTGCGCGGTGAACAGCGGGCAAACGTCGGGCTCGTCGTTGGCCAGCGTGAGCGCATCGTCGATCGAGCCTTCGCGTGTCGGCTCGTCCCACTTGGGCAGCTTGAGCACTCGGCCCGTGGCGGCTGCGACCTCGCGTGCCATGCCGATGTGGCTGAGCACGTCGCCGCGGTTGGAGGTCACCTCGACATCGAGCACGATGTCTCCGGACGGCAGCTCCTCTCGCTCCTCGATCGGAAAGCCCGCGTCGGTCAGCACGCGGTCGGCGTCGTCAGCCGAGATGGGGCCGAGGCTTCGGTGATCGAGACAGTCGTTGAGCCAACGCAGTGAGATAAGCATGGGGCGATGAGGATAGCTCAGGCCAGGTCGAAGTAGCGGAAGACCGCCCGGGCCGGCGGGATGATCAGCTCGTTCTCGCGGCGATCGAACTCGGCGATGTCGTCCAGAGCGATCCACCGCGTCGTGGCGTACTCCCAATTGCCGCGTTCGTCGGCTGCGGCCATCATGTCCTCGAGCAGCCGGGCAAACCGCACGACGACCAAGATGTCGGCGCTCGGTATCGCGTGATCGAGCACGATGCCCTCGATGCGGCCCGGGTCGGGCGAGCCGGGCAGATCCAGTTCTTCTTGCATCTCGACATCGAGCTGGCGCCACACGTCGGTGCCGTCGAGCGGCGTATCCAGGTCGGCGAGCGCTCGCGACGGCGGATCGATGCCGCCGGACGGGGCGAACTCCCACATGCCCGGATACACCGCGGGCTCGTTGCTCCGCTTGCCCAGCAGCACGTGCACGCGTTCGTCAGCGTCTTTGGCCAGCAGCACGCCGGTGACCGACAGGTGCACCACGCGCTCGGCGTCGGCATCGGTGTGCTGCGTGATGAGCCGTTGGTAGGTATCACGACGGGCGTGCACGACTCGCGTGTCGGCATCGAATCCGGCGAAGGCGAGGATGCTGCCGTTGAACAGCCGACGGTTTGAGTCGGTGCGCCGATCCCACTCGGTGCGTTGCGCGGTCGTGGGCTCGGAAGCTTCGGCGCTGTCGAGAATCAGCGTGAGCTCCTCGAGCTCGCACGACAACGGCAGGACCTCCGCCTCGCCGAAGCGGATCGGTTCGTCAGCGGATGGTTGCGGGAAGCCGTTCATCGCGTCACGACAGCAGCTTGCCGATGTTGCCCGGGTCGAACGGCAGATCGCCCAAGCCGAGCGCTTCGGCCTCGGCTGTGATCGCTTCGGTCAGCCGGCGCTGGGCTTCATCGAGGCCCGCGTTCACCGCATCGCGGATGAGCGACTGCGCCATCTCGCGGCTTGCGTCGTCGGCTGCAAAGCCCTGCGCCACCGCTGGCTCGATGTGCAATCGCGCGACCCGGAGATCCGGGCCGATCTCTGCGCGCACAGCGCCGCCGCCCGACTCGCCGACCGCCGGCTGCTCAGCCAGCTTGGCTTTGACGTTGGCTGCAGCCTGTTGCAGCCGATCTTTGTTTTTGAGCAGGCCCGCCAGCGTGCCCATGGCCTTCATCTGATCAAACACGCATCACCCCCGTTCTCGAATCAAGCACCCACGTCCGCTCGTCGCCGCTTCGCCAGCCACTCAACCTCGGATGAGGTTGACTGAACCCTCCTCAACCTCGGATGAGGTTGACGCACCCTTCTCAACCTCGGATGAGGTTGACTAAATCAGTTCGCAACGATGTTCACCATCCTGCCCGGCACCGCGATCACCTTGCGCACCGTCTTCCCCGCGATCAACTCGGCGATGCGATCATCAGCCATCGCGATCTCCTGCATGGCGTCGGCGTCGGCGTCGGCCGGCACCATCACGCGCGCACGCAACTTGCCCATGATCTGCACCGGCACCTCGACCTCGTCGTCACGCAGCATCGCCTCGTCGTAGCTCGGCCAGGGCTGATCCATGCAGAATCCATCACCGATACCAAGCCTTGCCCAGATCTCCTCAGCCAGGTGCGGCGCGAACGGCGACAGCATGCGCATGAATCGGCCGAGTTGATCCGCGGTCATGCCCGGCTTGTACGCCGCGTTCACGAGTTCGATCATGGCTGCGATCGCGGTGTTGAACGACAGCCGTTCGATGTCGTCGCCGACCTTGGCGATGGTGCGATGCAACTGCTTCTCGACGTCGCCGTCGGCCTCGTCGCGGAGCTTGAGCTGGCCGGTGTCTTCATCGAGCGACAGCCGCCACACACGCTGCAGGAAGCGGTGCAGGCCGATGATGTCGTCTGTATTCCAAGGCTTGTTGGCTTCCAGCGGGCCGAGATACATTTCGTAGAGCCGGAACGTGTCAGCCCCGAACTGCTCGATGATGTCGTCGGGGTTGACGACGTTCTTGAGCGTCTTGGACATCTTGGCGATGGTTTGCTGCACCGTGTCGCCAGTGGGCGTGTGCACGTAGCTGCCATCGCCACTCGGCGCGACTTCGTCGATCGGCACCAGGCTCTTGTCGTCGCGTTGATACGCGTGGCTCAGGATGAGCCCTTGGTGAAAGAGCTTGCCGAACGGTTCGGGTGATGACACGTGGCCCAGGTCGTACAACGCCTGATGCCAGAAGCGGGCGTAGAGCAGGTGCAGCACAGCGTGCTCCGAGCCGCCGATGTAGAGGTCGACACCCGGGCGATCGGTGCCGTGCCCAAGCCAATACCGCTCGGCTTGTTCGCCAACGAATCGCCCGGCGTTCTTCGGATCGCAATACCGCAGGTAGTACCAGCAACTCCCCGCCCAGCCGGGCATCGTGTTGACTTCGCGAGTCACCGTTGCATCGGTCGGCAGGTCGTCGAGTGCTGAGGCTGCGCGCGCATCGCCCGCGGTCGTCGTCTTCCAGTCCTTAGCCTTGCCCAGCAGCGGCAACGGCTCGTCCGATTCCACGGGCTCGTAGTCGGTCAGCGGCGGGAGTTCGACGGGCAGTGCATCGTCAGCCACGCGGTGATGCCGGCCGTGCTCATCGAAGACGATCGGGAACGGCTCGCCCCAGTACCGCTGCCGACTGAACAGCCAATCACGCAGCTTGAAGTTGGTCTTCCTCGAGCCCACGCCGGCCGACTCGACCCACTCGGTCATCTTGGCTTTCGCGTCCGGCGTTTGCAGCCCATCCAGCGAGACCTCAGCGTTGGACGAGTTCCACGCGACGCCGCGGCCCGTGAAGGCCTCACCCGCCGTTGCATGGAAGGCTCGCCGCTCGAAGCGGTCGTTCATCGCATCGAACGTGTCGAAGCCGAGCGTCTCGAGCGCATCGAGCCAGACGATTGTGGCTGCGCCGCGTTGCTCGCCGATCGCACCCGGCAAGTCTTTCACAGCGTCGCCGATTTGCACCGCAGCCAGTTGCGGGTCGCCCTTCCGCCGCGTGCGCACGATCTCGAGCGTTTCTTCGAACTGCGCTGCTGTTCGCGTCTCGCTCGCGACAAGCGCGAGCATGTTGGCCAGCACGCTCATCCATGCGGATGACGACCGCTCGGCGTCGGTCGCGTGCTTGCGGTAGTAGTCCATCGCGGCGATGACGGTGGGGTACACGACATCGCGGATCGGCAAGCCGAATTGCTTGGCAAACTCGAAGTCGCGTTCATCGTGGGCGGGCACCGCCATGATCGCGCCCGAGCCGTAGCCCATGAGCACGTAGTCCGCGGTCCACACGGGGATCTTGTCGCCGGTCGCGGGGTTGGTTGCGTAAACGCCGGTGAAGACGCCGGTCTTGTCCTTGGCTTCCTGCCGATCGACATCGCTGCGGTTGCGTGCCGCGTCAACGTAGGTGCGGAGCGCGTCGGCATCGGTCTCCGGCGTTGGCGCCTGCAGCACACGATCGACCAGCGGGTGCTCGGGCGCGACGACCATGTACGTTGCACCGAAGAGCGTGTCGGGGCGTGTCGTGTAGACGGTCAGTGTTTGGTCAAAGCCGACCAATTCAAAGTCGATCTCCGTGCCTTCGCTCCGGCCGATCCACTCCGCCTGTTGCGTGCGTGTGCTGTCGGGCCAGTCCACGTGTTCGAGGCCCGCGAGCAGGCGGTCGCCATATGCGGTGATGCGGAACATCCATTGTCTTAGCGGCTTGCGCAGCACGGGGTGGCCGCCGCGCTCGCTCCGTCCGTCGATGACTTCCTCATTGGCCAGTGCTGTGCCGAGCTTGGGGCACCAGTTCACGGTCTGCTCACCGAGGTATGTCAGCCGATAGCTATTGATGATGGTGTGCTTGTCGTCGTCGCTCGCGTCGTCCCAGCTTGGCCACGTCTTGCGTTTGTCTTCGCGAGAGTGCTCGCTTGCGTCCGGATTGATGCGCACAGCACGCGACCCATCGGCGAACTCAGCGATCAATTCCGCGATCGGCCTGCCCTTCCGCTGCGCGATGTCGAACCACGCGTCGTACATCTGCGCGAAGATCCACTGCGTCCAGCGGTAGTAGTCGGGATCGATGGTCGCGAACTCGCGCGACCAGTCGTACGCGAAGCCGAAGCGTTGCAACTGCCGGCGGAAGTTATCGATGGCGGTACGTGTGGTTTCTGCGGGGTGCACGCCGGTCTGGATGGCATATTGCTCGGCCGGCAGGCCGAAGGCATCCCAGCCCATCGGGTGCAGCACGTTGAAGCCGGCCATGCGCTTGTAGCGGCCCAGGATGTCCGTCGCGGTGTAGCCCTCCGGGTGGCCCACGTGCAGCCCGGCTCCGCTCGGATACGGGAACATGTCGAGCACGAAGAACTTCGGCTTGCCGGCGTCGAAGCCCGGCTCGCCGGGATTGGGCACGCGGAAGGTGTCAGTCTCGGCCCACTTCCGCTGCCAGCGCAGCTCGATGTCGCCCGCGAGGGCCGCGGTATAGCGGTGTCGCGGGGTGTCGCCCGAGATGTCCGAGGTTGCTGGCGCGGCGTCGGCTTTGGCTGTGGGTTCCGGGGTCATCGGGCCCGAGTCTACGAGCCCCGCCCCCGCGTGGCCCGCCTCTACACTCGCAGCTATGCCAAGATCCCGCATCACCGACGAGCACCGCCAGCAGCACCGCGAGTGGTTGGCTGCTGTCACCCGCATCCCGACCGCAGCCGGCCGCGAGGGCCGCGTCGTCGATTGGGTCTGCAACTGGTTCGACCAGCGGCCGGATCTGGCGATGTCCCGCGACGCTTCGGGCAATCTCGTCATCAGCTTCCACGACGCCACGCACGCGACCGCTCCGCTCTACATCACCGCTCACCTCGATCACCCGGCCTTCGTGGTGGATGAGGTTGTCGGCAAGCGTTCGGCCCGGCTCGCCTTCCGCGGCGGCGTCATGGCTGAGTACTTCGTCGATGCCGATGTCGAGGCGTTCACAGCCGACGGCGAACGCATCGCCGGCCGCATCACCGAGACGCCCGACGCTGCCAAGGCCAAAGCCGGCAGCGGTGCTGACGACGGCGGCATGTTCCCCGAGTATCTCGCCGAGTTCGACGCGTCCGTCGAAGGGCTCGTCGTGGGCGATGTCGCGCGATGGTCGCTCGGCGAGCCCGGCTTTCAGGAGCTCGCCTCCGACGTCACGCTCGACGGCGGCCCGGTCGAGTGCGTGATGACCGACGCCTGCGATGATCTCGCTGCGGTCGCTGCCGGGCTCGGTGCGATGGATGTGCTGAGAGGCCTGCGCGCGCAGGGCGAGGCGGTCGGTGATGTCCGCCTGCTGCTGACGCGGGCTGAGGAAATCGGCTTTGTCGGCGCGATCGGTGCCTGTCGCGATGGCACGATCGAACGCGGCGCTCGGCTCATCGCCCTCGAGAACAGCCGAGCTTTCGCCGACAGCCCGATCGGCGGCGGGCCCATCGTTCGCGTCGGCGATCGCCTCAGCATCTTCACGCCGGCGCTCACCGCGGCGGTCGCGTCGGTCGCCGAGTCGATCTCGGGCGGCCCGGCCGAGCCCAAAGCCAGCCAGAAGCGGTCCGACCTGCCCGACTGGCGCTGGCAGCGGAAGCTCATGGCCGGTGGGGCGTGCGAGGCTTCGGTCTTCTGCGAGTTCGGCCACGCAGCCACTTGCGTTTGTTTGCCCCTGGGGAACTACCACAACATGGCCGACCTCGATGCCGCGCAGGCCGGGACGCTCAGCGGTCGGCCGCGTGTCGGGCAGGAGCACGTGGCTGTCAGCGATTACAACGGCCTGATCGATCTGCTCGTGGGCTGCGGGCTCAAGCTGGCTTCGCCGATGGGTGAGGACCTCGGCGTGCGCTTCCGCGATCGGCTCGACAAGCTGTGGGGCGAGCGGTGTGGTGTGTTGCGCGAGCCGGTGGGGCATCGCGAAGCCTGATTGGCGGTATGCTTCTATGGAACGCGGCCTCGTTGTGCCGCGTGTTGAACGTCTGACCAGGCGGGGCTGCAGCCTCGCCAAGACGCGGGTCGGGGCGGCTGCCCCGGTGTCGCGATTGCCGGCCGGTTACCGGCCCGGAGAGGGCCATGCTCCCCAAGCCACCGCCGCGCGAGCCGTCGCTCGGCTTCCTCTTTCTCCCGCCATTCCGCATTCAGGGCATCAGCGTGGCCGGCGAGCTCACGTCGATCATGGTGCCCGAGCTCGATGTCTGCTTCGACATGGGCCAATGCCCCAGGGCAGCACTCGCGAGCAAGTACGTTGCGGTCACCCACGGCCACATGGATCACATCGGCGGCCTCGCCTATTACGCCAGCCAACGCCGTTTCCAGGGCATGGGCTCGGGCACGATCGTCTGCGATGAGCGGATCAGCCG
>JBCCQU010000002.1:0-23537 GCA_039208875.1 Planctomycetota bacterium | reverse complement strand
CGCACGAGCTCCCCAGCGGATTCCAGGGCACGCACGAAGCTTCGGAGGTCTCGATACATATCCTGCCAGCCTATGACCGCGACCGAGCCGCCATCAGCAGCAGCGTTTGCCTTCGGCCGAACCCGAGACTGGCCGGGGTACTTCCGAGCGGTCGAGGGCGGCGAGCCGCGGCAGACGCTGCTCGATGCCCTGACGGCGTTCCAGGGCGGAGGTAACGAGCCGGGCTTTGCGATCGATCTTGGCTGCGGCGAGGGGCGGGACACCGCGGAACTGCTGCGGCGAGGTTGGCGCGTGCTGGCGATCGATGGCCATCCCGATGGGCTCGACAGGCTGAGCGCGCGCGATGACCTGCTGCACGCCGATCGGCTCACGACGCAACTCGCGACGTTCGAGGAACTCGAGACACTGCCACCCTGCGACCTGGTCAACGCGAGCTTCGCGCTGGCGTTCTGCCAGCCGAGTCACTTCGACGAGCTTTGGCGGAAGGTGACCGCAGCCGTGCGCCCGGGCGGACGATTCGCGGGCCAAGTCTTCGGCGATCGCGATACGTGGGCGAGCATCGCTGACCGGTCGCACTTCACGCGCGCGCAGACCGAGCAGCTATTCGATGGCTTTGTGCTTGAGAGCCTGCGCGAAGAAGAGAAGGACGCGACCGACTCGGCGGGCAACGCCAAGCACTGGCACGTCTTTCATGTCGTTGCCCGAAAGCGCGACGGGACGACGCCGAATGACAACACAGCGGAAGGGGCTGAGCGGTGAGCACAGCAGCAATCGATATTCGCCATGCTGAGAAGACGTACCGCGGTAAGGTGCGCGCACTGCGCGGCGTGCAGCTCCGCGTCGAGCCCGGCGAGGTGTATGGACTGCTCGGGCCGAACGGTGCTGGCAAGTCGACGCTTGTGAAGATCCTGATGACGATGATCCGCGCATCGCGTTGCGAGGGCACGGTGCTCGGCAAGCCGGTCGGGCACAAGGCGACGCTCGCACGCGTGGGCTACCTGCCCGAGCACCACCGCTTCCCCGATTACCTGACCGGTGCGCAGGTGTGCAGCTTCTTTGGTGCGCTGTCCGGCATCACAAGGGCGGAACGCAAGAAGCGCATCGGCGAACTGCTTGAGCTGGTGGGTATGACGCGATGGGCTGGCACGAAGATCAAGAAGTATTCGAAGGGCATGCGGCAGCGCATCGGGCTGGCGCAGGCATTGGTGAATGATCCCGATTTGGTGCTGCTGGATGAGCCGACGGACGGTGTTGATCCGGTCGGCCGAAGGGACATCCGCGGCATCGTGCAACGGATCCGCGACGAGGGCAAGACGGTGTTTGTGAACAGCCATCTGCTGAGCGAACTGGAGATGGTGTGCGACCGTGTCGCGATCATGGTGCACGGCCAGGTGCGTCAGCAGGGCACGCTCGACGAACTCACCCGCGATCAACGCGTGTACGAGATCGAGACGGATCGCGAGTCGCTTTCGGACGAGACTCGCGAGGTGATTCTGAACGCTGTGGCTCCGGGCGTGACCGCGGTGTTTGATGGGCCGACGATTCGGCTGAACGACGAGGCGGCGACGCCGGCTCAGCCCGTGCTCGATGCGGTTCGCGCGCGTGGGCTGGAGATCAGGCGATGCGGGGCGAAGCGGCCATCGCTTGAGGATTTGTTTATGTCGGCTGTGGGCGACGACGACAGCCCGGGCGCGGTGACGGGCAGGGAGCCGAAGAGGCCGACGCCGCAACCGCAGAGCCATGAGAGCTAAGGCATGGTGCTCACACAAACCGCAGCGATCTTCGTCGATGCTTACCGCGAACTGAACGCGCGGAAGCTGTTTTGGATAAGCGTGATCTTGTCGGGCTTGCTTGCCGGAGTCTTTGCCGGCATCCGTATCGATGAAACGGGTGTTGCGATCTTTGGAATCGACCTGAGCTTCATTCCGGCAACCAGCGAGACGATCCGCCCGGACTTGTTGTACAAGTCGCTGTTTCTCGATTTGGGTGTTCAGTACTGGCTTGGCTTCGTGGCGACGATCCTTGCGCTGATCTCGACTGCTGGGATCTTCCCAGATCTCATCACGTTTGGTGCCATCGAGACAGTGCTGAGCAAGCCGGTCGGTCGGTTGCGGCTGTTCGCGACCAAGTATCTCGCGGGCCTTCTTTTCGTGACGCTGCAGGTCGGTGCGTTCACCGTCGCGGCGTTTCTGATCGTTGGTATCCGCGGCGGAGCTTGGGAGCCTCGGCTGTTCGTCGCCATACCGCTCGTAGTGCTTTTCTTCAGCTATCTGTTCTGCGTGTGCGTGCTGATCGGCCTGATTACGCGGTCGACGGTGGCGTCTTTATTGCTCACGCTTCTGCTTTGGGCAGCGCTTTTCATCATCAATTTCACCGACGGCATCCTTGTGACCTTCAACGCCAACTTCGCGATTCAAGAAGAACGCACGATTGCTCGAATCGAGCGCATGGAGCGAGCCACGGTCGTCCAGATGCGGCGGGAAGCGGCCGCACGCGGCGAGAGCCTGCCGGAGAACTATGAGCCGACGCTTGAGGAACTCCGGGCAGCGAACGGATTTCTTCAGCCGGTCGACGCTGAGCTCGAAGACGTGCGAAGTCGGCAAGAGAGCCTGAAGCCCTGGCTGGATGGTGTCTTTGCAGCGAAGACGCTCTTACCGAAGACAGCCGAGACGATTGATGCACTCAAGCGGCTCGCGCTTTCCGAAGACGATCTCGATCGCCTTGCCAACCTCAATCCGGAGAGTGAAGCAGCACAGATTCGCGCGGACCAGCTCCGCGACGATGCCGCGATCGAAGCCGCGATGCGTGGCGAGGACACGAACGAAAATGACAACCTGTTTGAGACCGGCGAAGCACAGCGGGCCGGACTCGCGGCAATGCGATCGCGTTCACTCATTTGGGTCATCGGCACCTCGTTGTTGTTCGAGCTTGTGATCTTGTCGATCGCAGCGTGGATCTTCTGCCGACGAGATTTCTAGTCGCGACTAGCTGCGGGACAGCTCTCGGCCGCGGTCTCGGCCCGCTTCGACGGCGCGCACAAATGCGTCGCGAATGCCGGCATCGTCGAGCGTTTCGATAGCTCGCGCTGTCATGCCGCCGGGGCTGGTGACGTTGGCGCGGAGTTGCTCGGGCGTTTCGCTGCTCGCGGCGAGCATGTCGGCTGCTCCGGCGGTCGTCGCAATGATGGCTTGCAGGGCTTGAACGCGATCGAGCCCGGCTGCTGCGCCGGCGTCGGCGAGCAGTTCGGCCAGCAAGAAGACGTAGGCCGGGCCGGAGCCGACGGTGATGGAAAATGCGTCCATCTCGGCTTCGTCGATTTCGATGACGAGGCCGACCGCTTCGAAGAGCGTGCGCGCGAGTGTTGCATCTTCGTTGGTTGCGGTGCTGCCTCGGACGAGGGCCGAGCAGCCGCGGCGGATGGCGACCGGCGTGTTGGGCATGATGCGGACGATGCGCGACCGGCTGCCGACGTGCTGGCGGACGGCCTCGGCGGTGACGCCCGCGACAATGGAGATCACGAGGCGTTCGGTGTCGCTGTCGGCTTGGAGAGCTTTGGCGATTTCGGGGCCTGTCTCGGGCAGGCCCTGCGGCTTGCAGCCGACGACAAGCACGCCGTCGCCCGGAGCGGCCTCGGTGGCACGCAGCCAGTCGAGCATGGAGGCGACATCGGCGTGGGCTGAGCAGCCGAGATCGGCGAATGCCCGCTGCTTGCCGGCGTCGCGGTCGGCGATGGCGAGGTTGGGCACGGTGCCGGCGTCGACGAGGCCTCGCACGATCGCACCGCCCATATTGCCGGCTCCTAGGAAGCCGACGGGGCGGTGAATCGAGGCCGGTGTGGCTGGTGAGCGTGTGGTCATGCGCACAGCGTAGAATCGCGGCAGGCTGAGTCGGTGCGAGAGCGTCGGGCGGCGTTTATGGGAAGCTTCTATCAGCTCGAATTCGAGCGTCCGCTGCGTGAGCTCGAGGCGAAGATCGCCGAGGCTGAGGGCGCAAACGGCACGGCTGCTGTCGATGAGCGCGGCCTTCGCCAGCTGCAACGCGAACGCGACGAGACGCTGGGCGAGTTGTATCGCTCGCTGAGTGCGTGGGACACGGTGCGTGTGGCTCGGCATCCGGATCGGCCGCAGACGCGTGACTACATCGGCATGATGTGCCGCGACTTTGTGGAGCTGCGCGGCGATCGTCGCTTCGGCGATGACCCGGCGATCGTGACCGGCTTTGCTCGGCTCGGGACTTACAAGGTGCTGCTGGTCGGCCATCAGAAGGGCAAGAGCACGCAAGAGAAGCTGGCGTGCCACTTTGGCTGTGCGCATCCGGAGGGGTACCGCAAGGCATTGTCGAAGATGAAGCTGGCGGAGAAGCTCGGGCTGCCGATCGTGACGCTGGTCGATACGCCCGGTGCGTATCCGGGCATCGGTGCGGAGGAGCGGGGGCAGGCTGAGGCGATCGCGTTCAACCTGCGCGAGATGGCGATGCTGCGGGTGCCGGTGGTGAGCGTCGTCATCGGCGAGGGCGGCTCGGGCGGTGCGCTCGGCATCGCGGTTGGCAACCGCGTGGGGATGCTCGCGCACGCGTGGTACTCGGTGATTAGCCCCGAGGGATGCGCAGCGATCTTGTGGAAGCAAGCCAACGAGCAGAACAACGCAGAAGCTGCGCGTGCGTTGCGGCTGACGGCGGCTGACAACCTTGAACTCGGCGTCATCGATGCTGCGATCGAGGAACCGGTCGGCGGCGCGCATCGCGATGGCGGTGCTGCAGCACAAAGCCTTTCGGCGTGGATCGTGCAGCAACTCGATGACCTCAAGGGCCTCACGCCGGAAGAACTGATCGATCAGCGTCACGAACGATTCCGTGCGCTCGGACGGTTCTCCGAGCTTGAGCCGATCGCGGAAGAACCCGGGGCCGACGCGGCAGTAGCACAGGATAAAGAGGCAACGGAGCAAACTGTCTGAAGTTTGGTTGCCGAGTCGGTGCGGTGGCGGTCCTCACTTTGAGCCAACAAACTTTGACTGTGGATAACGACGGACCTAGCGTTCGCGGCATATTGCGATCTTTCGTTTGGACTTTGTAAGGACTTACGAACGGCAGCACGCAACGCGGGCGGGGATCGTTGGCGAAAAAGACCACCAAGAAGACGACGAAAAAGACCAGCAAGAAGGCTGGCTCGGCTGTTGGTTCGTCGGCGTCGAAGACCGCGAAGAAGCCAACGAGCAAGAAGACGGTGACGAAGAAGACCGGCAAGAAGGCTGCGGCGAAAACAACGAAGAAGCCGGCCGGCAAGAAGACCACCAAGAAAGCTGCGAGCAAAGCGACAACGAAGAAGCCGACTGCGAAGAAGGCACCCGCCAAGAAGGCTGCGAGCAAGAAGGCGGCGACGAAAAAAGCTGCCTCGAAGAAAGCCACTGGCAAGAAGACAGCAGCGAGCGGCAGCGGGTCGAAGACTTCGGACAAGAAGGCCGGTTCGAGCGCTGCGGGCAAAGCTCCGGGTAAAGCTGCAGGCGGCAAGCCCGAGGCTGCTGACAACGGCACAACAAAGAAGCCGGTGCGCAAGGGCATCACGATTGTTTCGAACAAGCCGGCCCGCAAGCCGAAGGCGAAGGTCGATACATCGAAGTTTGTCGCGCCGGGTCGGCCGTTGCTTGGGCCGGGCATGAAGACGCGTCGGCCGCTGATTCCGTCGGGGCCGAAGAACGAAATCGAAAGCGATTCGTCGTCATCGCTTGAGCCCAGCAAGAAGCGGAAGAGCCCGTTTACGAAGAAGCAACTGCAGGACTTCCGCGCGATCCTCGTGATGAAGCGTGCATCGCTGACGCAGTCGGTCGACGATCTTGAAACGCAGGCGTTGAAGAGCCAGAGCGGTGCGTTGTCGCACACGCCGCAGCACATGGCAGAGCAGGGGTCTGAGGTTTCCGATCAGACGCTGTCGCTCGATCTCGCCAAGGCTGACCGTTCGTTGATCGCTGAGATTGATGCAGCGATCGAGCGGATCGACAACGGCACGTTCGGCGTTTGCGAGATGACCGGCGAGCCGATCAACCGCGAGCGGCTTGAAGAGCTGCCGTGGGCGCGGTACTCGATCGAGGCGGCTCGGCGGATGGAACGCGGGCCGATGCGGCGGTGAGTGACGAGCAGCCGGCGAGCGCGACTGAACAGCAGACGGTTGTCAGCGAGGCTGCCGGCATCGCGGCGTGGCGTTCGCCGCGGGCGTGGATCGTCTTGGTTGCGGTCATCGCAGGATCAGTCGCGATCGACTTGGTCAGCAAGCATCTGGCGTTCGAGCATGTGGCTGGCGATCCCGTGACGCTCGTGCGCGAGGATGTGATATCGAGCGGCGACACACGTCTCGGGCCGAACGCGTTGATCCCGCCGCACGCGCCGGTGGTTGTTGTGCCGAATCTGCTCGACTTCACGCTGGTGCTGAATCGCGGTGCGGTGTTCGGCATCGGCGCGGGCAAGCGTTGGTTCTTCGTTGGCTTCACCGCCATCGCGGTCGGATTCGGGCTTTATGTGTTTGCGTCGTGGACGCGGGCTGGCGATCACCTGACGCACACGTGGCTCGGGCTGGTGCTCGGCGGCGGGCTTGGCAACCTGTACGACCGGCTCGTGTTCGCCTGCGTGCGCGACTTCATTCACCCGCTGCCGGGGGTCGACCTGCCGTTCGGCTTGTCGTGGCCGGGCGGAAACACGCAGGCATGGCCTTACGTTTCAAACATCGCCGACTTGTTCCTGATCATCGGGATCGTCGGCCTGATCGTGCACGTTTGGCGCGCAGACGCACCGGCAAAGCACGAGCAGGCTGAGGCTAACGACGACACGTAATCAGCGGATGCCCTCGGCCGGGCCGAGGTTCGCGCCGTTGGATGCGACGACGTCTTTGTACCAGTGATAGGAATCCTTGGGGATGCGTTCGCCGGTCTCGTAGTCGACGTACACAAGGCCGAAGCGTTTGGTGTAGCCCTCGCCCCATTCGAAGTTGTCCATGATGGACCACTGGAAGTAGCCGCGGATGTCGACGCCCTCAGCCGCGGCGCGCTTGAGCTGACTGATATAGCGATCGAGGAAGTCGACGCGGCCCGGATCATGTACCTTGCCGTCACGCATGACCCAGTCGGCCATGGCGCAGCCGTTCTCGGTAATGATGACCGGCAGGCCGTAACGCTCGGCGATGAACTTCGGCCCCCAGTACAGAGCTTCGGGCGTGACGGTCCAGTTCATCATGGTGCGCGGGTGGCCGGTGCGTTGCGTGGCGCGAACGGGGTGGCCGTCGGCGTCGGCCTTGACCGGCGTGCCGCTGTAGATGTTGACGCCGTAGAAATCGAGCGGCTGGGCGATGGTTTCGAGATCGCCTGCTTTGGGCTCGGGCAGATGCGCGTGAAAGCGATTCCACTCGTCGCCCGATGGGTATTCGCCCTTGATGACGGGATCGGAGAACCAGGCGTTGTTGAAGAAGTTGAGATCGGTCACGGGACCGTGCTGGTGGCCCTTGCTGTCGGGCACGCCGAACGTCTCGCGGCGGGCAGCCTCGATATCGGCGGGATCGTCCGTCGCGGGGAATCGCGTTTCGCCGACCGGTGCCCAGCCGATAGTCGGCTTGTCGGCGTGCGCACGCAACGCCTGCACAGCATGACCGTGCGCGAGCAGCGCGTTGTGGCACACAGTGAGCACCTCGCGGTGCGGCAGCTTGAGACCCGGCGCGTGGATGCCGTAGGCGTGACCGTGCCCGATGAAGCACTGCGGCTCGTTGAGCGTCATCCAATGATGCACGCTCTGGCCAAGCTCTTTGGCGACGACTGTTGCGTAATCGGCGAACCACTTTGGGCTGTCGTCGTTGAGCCAGCCGCCGCGGTCGTAGAGACACAGCGGGTAGTCCCAGTGGAAGAGCGTGACATATGGCTTGACGCCGCGCGAGGTCAGGGCATCGATGAGGCGCTTGTAGTAGTCGAGGCCTTCGTGATTGATCTCGCCGGTGCCGCCGGGCATGATGCGCGACCACGCGAGGCTGAACCTGTACGCCTGCACGCCGAGGCCGGCGATGAGGTCGGCATCTTCATCGGTGCGGTGATAGGCATCGCACGCTACATCGCCGGACGAGCCGTCGGCGACCTTGAAGGTGGGATGGCCGTGCGTGACCATGTCCCACACGGTCGGCGTTCGGCCGCCCTCGCTCGCGGCACCCTCTACCTGATAGCTGGCGCTCGCAACGCCCCAAACAAAGTCATCGCGGAAGGCCATGGAGGTCTCCTAAGAACGGAACAGCGAGCGTAGCGGGTAACGGTGGCTCGGGTGTGACCCGAGCATGGCCGAACTGTCAGTCAGTTTCAGTCGAGCAGCGGAAGCACCCATTGAGCGGTCGGGCCCGCGGGGTGATGAGTCGGTGTGGCGAGGTTCAGCTACAGCCCTGCGCAAGTGCGTTTACGAACGCGGTGATGTCCGCAGCGTCGGCCGAGCCCGTGAACGGAGCGAAGATGTCGGCTTCGCTGCTGCCGGCCTCGATGAGATCGGTGAGTTGCACGAGGTCGTAAAAGTCGAGGACGCCGAGAAGGCCCGCGATATCGGCCTCGTTGCAACGAAGGCTCGCGGTGGTCTGCACGATGCCGTTGTCAGCTGTCATGGCCTCGAGCTCGTCCGCTCCGCCGATCGCGTTCTGGAAGAGCAGCACCGGGCGGACGAACTCGACGAAGCTGAAGTTGGGAGCGGTGGCAGTCACCTGATAGGTGCGATAGCCGGCACCGGGCTGCTCGATCACCTCGACTTCGGCAGCGTTGCCGAGGTCGGTGCCATCATCGGCACCGAAGAACTCCAGCCGAAGAAATGTTTCGGCGTCCCAGTTATCTTCGAAGCTGAGATCGACGGTGAAGGTGTACGTCTCGCCTTGCTCTGCGGGGATTGCCTTTTGGAACAGGCCGCCGTTGTTGCCGGCGTTGTCGCCGAACAGCGTGGCATGACCCGGGTTGCCGTTGTTGAAGAAGTCGAGATCGAGCGCAGCGGCGCCGAAGGTCTCCCAGAAATCGCCGAGCGTGCCGAAGCCAGTGAAGTCCTGGAAGCCGGGGTTCAGACTCAGCGACTCGTCCGCGACGCGGACTTGCACGTTGTCGACCGTGGCTGCGGCGCCGCTCGTCGGGTTGTTCGGCACGTTGACCTGATCAAACAGAATGATCGGGCGAACGAATGCGGTGAACGCCGGCGCGGTGGCTGAGAGATCGAAACGCTGGTAGCCCTCGCCAACGCGCTCATCGACGATCTCGTCAACGAAGGCCGAGAGCAGGGTGCTGTCGTCGGCTGCGAAGAACTCGAGGCCGAAGCGTGTGCGCGCGTCCCAGTTTTCTTCCCACTGGATGCGGATCGTGATCTCGTACGTCTCGCCGGGCACCGCGGGGATGCCCGTCTGGAAGACGCCGCCGTCGTTGCCGGGGCGATCGCCGAAAAGCGTGGCGTGTCCGGGGTTGTCATCGCTGTTGTTGTTTGGTGAGCCGGGCAGCGGGTTCGGAATAAAGGGAACCTCATCGCCGAAGAACGTGAAGTTCACGGCGGCTGCACCGAAGACGCCCCACTCGTCGCCGAAGTCACCATCGTCGTTGACGTCGGCAAAGGCAGCGTTTCGGGTGAGGTTCGGCGATTCGACCGCGACCTGCGCCGTGGCGGCTGCGGCGGCGGTCATCGCGAGCAAGGCGGACTGAGCTTGGATGCGGAACATACTGATCTCCTCTCGTCGGCTCGGTGCTTTGCGATCAGCACGCGGCGAACGGTCTCTCTCTGGTGGTGAACTACGGGGCCGCGGACGGATCCTTGGTGAGTGTTGCCAAGTCGAGCTTGATCGCACCGTCGCGGCTGCCCGACGGGCGAGGATTGCCGATGATGCGGACGCGGTGGCGATTCTCGGTCGCGACGAAGCGGACCTGCAGCCTGCTCCAATCGCTGCCGGTAGCGATCTGATCGGCATCAAACTCGATCAACTCAAGCCAACGCGGGCTGCTCCCGACGGTCTCGACACGCAGCGCGATGCTTTGCGGCAGGACGTTGCCCGCAACATCATCACGATTGGCATCGATGGAAAATACGTAGGCCTGACCAGGCGTGAGATCGGTCACGATCTGTGACACATCGCTCGACTGATCGCTCGTGACTTGCCAATGCCGATACGCAAGCAGTGCGTTGCCGTCGCGCTGCGGCGACCATCCGCTCTGCCGGCTGAACAGGCCGTCGCTTGAAGCCGACCAACCAGCCGCGACAGTGGACGATCCGCTCGACAACTCGAACGAGCCGTTCATAAGCATCGAGGTGCCGGTGGTCGGTGTGATCGCCGCGAGACTGGTCGAGGTTGGTGCAAGGCGAGCGTCCGTGATTGTGACTTCCGTGAGCGGGCCGGGTCGATTGGGCAGGGCGAAGAAGCCGCCGACCGGTTGCGAGCCGACATTGGGTGTCTCGTTGATGCTGATAGTCCGCCATTGGCCATCGGCATCGGTGTATCGGCCGACGAAGTTGCTGCCGGTGCGGCCGATCGCAAGACCGACCGGAAAGCCGACGACAGCGATATCGCGTTGGCCGGTGTTGTTGCCGTTGTTGCCGCGCTCTTTGAGCACGAGCCGACCATCTGGAAACACAACGAGCGAGACATGGGCCGCATCTGCAGCTGCGCTGCCACGGATGGTGACGCCGGCTTGGGCGAATCGCTCGCCCTCGAAAGCCTGGAAGGTGCCCGACACCATGGATGATGACGACAACGCTCGCGATGCGAGACGCATGGAATCGGAGCTGCCGAATAGATCCTGGCCGGCAGCGAGCAAGGTGAGTTGCGGCGCGAACGATGCCGATGCACCGGCGGCAACACGCTGGCCGCCGGGCCGCGCGACATCGCCGACGTCGTCAAAGCTCCAAGGGCCCCACCCGTCTTGCGAATCGGCCACGAGCGGCGGCTCGGGCACAGCCGGCAACACTGACGCCGGGGCCGGGTCGGACTGCATCGCCACCACGAAGCCGAGATCGGTCGCGAGCGGCATGGTGTCTTGCCCGGCAAAGAACGCTTCGATCTGCGACTTCGGCGCGGTGCGGATATCGCCGAGCGTCAGCGGCTGAGCGTTGGTCGCGACATACCAGTTGTCATTACCGACGCCGGCTTCGTTCTTGTAGATCTTGTACGACCAGATCGCGGTGTGCATGCCGAGGTCGTTCGAGAAGTCGAACATCTCGCGCACGCTGTTCGGCGCGCCGGCACGATCAAAGACGGGGTTGAACTCGCCCCACAGGTACGGCACCTGCCATTCGCTCGCGAGTGCTGCGCGATCGCGGATGGTCGCAGCGAGGAAGCGGGCGTGCGTGCCGAGCGTCGGCGGGTTGCCGTCGAACAGGCCGGGGTAGAAGTGCTCGGTGAGGCCGACGTTTTCCCAGCCGCGGTCGGTTGGATCACCCCAGAAGCGGATGCCCTGCAGCGAGCCCGGCAAGAGAATCAGACGATCCGGATCGATCGCTCGGATGACTTCGACCGTGTTGCCGAGGATGTCGATGAGGCCGTCGCGGACATCGTCGTTGAAGTTGCCGTAGGGCTCATTGAGCAGGTCGTACGCGATGAAATTCGGCTGATTCTTGAATCGCCGCGCGACCTGTTCCCAGATCCATGCGAAGCGTCGCTGCGCATCGGCGTCGGTCCATAGCTCGTTCTTTGTCACATCGCCTGACGGCGCATCGGTGCTCTGGCCGCCGGGCGCCGAGTGCATGTCGAGGATGACGTAGATGCCGGCCTGCTCGGCCATGTCGAACGCCTGCTGCAGCAGGTCGAAGCCGCGTTGATCGATGACGCCGGGCTCGCGCTCGAGCACGATATGGCTGAACGGGATGCGGACCGCGTTGAAGCCCGCTGCAGCCACGCCGTCGAAGTCTCGCTGCTGCAGGAAATTCTCGCGATGGAGTTGCATCAGCCGATCGGCCTCGGACTCGCCGAAACGAGACTCAAGAATGCCGATGAACGTCGCCTGATCGCGCAGGCTTTCGTCGTAGATGCCGAACATCCACGGCTCGATGAGCAGCCAGTTGCCAAGATTGACTGCGCGCAGCGCGACACGCTCGCCGTCTGCCTTGACCAGATCCATGCCGTCGACACGCAACGCCACATCCGACGACGGGATGCGGCGTAGATCTGCGTCGCCACCCTCCTGCCCGCACGCGCAAAGAGGCAAAGCAACGACAGCAGCCATCATCACAGTCAGAAATAGTCGGCTGCAATTGTGCATGTTGCCCGGGACCTCTCTGCGTTTGCAACGGTGTGCTGCGGTCGCGTGTTTCACGGCGACCGGTGCTAGTCGACTTGTCGGGGATTATCCGCCCAGCCGAATCGTTCCGCGAAGCCGTTCAGGAAGTTGTTGTCGTTGCCGACGTTGCCCTGATTCTGGCGGACCCAGCCCGTCGAACCTCGGAGATACACCGAGTTGCCCTCGAAGCCCCGCTGCCCGCGATCGGCCTGCGCTTGCTCTTCGGGCGTTTGGAACGGGCTGCGGAACAGTTCGATGGAGTTATCGAGGAAAGCGATGTGGCCCGCGCCGCCGTGCCGCTGCGTGACGTTGTCGTTGTCGTCCCACTTGCCATCCGGAAAAATCGTGTTGGAATACGCGTCTTCCTCGATGAACAGCGGCAGCGAGTTGAATCGCTCGGCGGTGCCGGCTGCGAGACGGTCGCGCATCTCCATGCGAGAGATGGTGACCTCGCCGGTGTCGAAGGCGGCTGCGGAATTGCCGGTGAGGTAAGCCGCCTCGGTGACCGAGTACAGCGCGACGCCGCCAACGCCCGCCGGCATGGTGTAATCGAACGGCAGTTGTGCGCCGGCGAGATCAAGGTTGCGGCGGAAGTCTGCACTGAACCGTGCGTTGTTGTCAGCACGAGCGTTGCTATCGAGCGGGTTGTTGTCCCACGTCTGCCGCTTGTTCTTGGGGCACGCCGCGATCTCATCGACGTTGTCGGCGTAGTCAATGACGACGCCGTAGCCGTTGACGTTGATGCCGCCGTTGAACTCGTAGTAGTAAGCCCAGTCGGCAAAGCCGAGCGACCCGGCCGGGCTCGTCTGCCGCGGCTCGACGGGCACGTAGCTCGAGGGCCAGATGCGTTCCTCGTTGTCGTTCGCGTAGAGCGATGCGAAGACGGTGAGTTGCCGCATGTTGGACAGGCACACGGTCTGCCTGGCTGCATCGCGGGCGCGGCCGAGGGCCGGCAGAAGAATGCCGATCAGCAGCGCGATGATCGCGATGACGACCAGCAGTTCGATGAGCGTGAAACCGGCTTGGCGGTGCGTGGCACGCCTGGCTTGCATCGTGGCCTCCTTGTGCCGGGATAGCATGTCGGGATAATAGCGAAACCGGCAAATCGTTTCAATCATATTGCAAAATCGGCACTTTTGTTTCTTTTGAAACAGTGCTCGGCCACCGGCTCCGCTTCATCGATTTGGCTATCTGCAAACACAAGCCCTCGTCCACCGTTTGCGTAAATATCAGCCTTTTGGAGTGACTTGCAACATCGATCGCTCCCTACGTCGGAGCAAGCTGGACTCGTCCGCTGCCGTGACTTTCCAAGCCGATAACACCTACGGCCTGAAATGGACTTGACTCATAAATCGCCGCGAGCGACAATGTGAAACAAACTGGAACAGCCTGCTTGTCGTGGGTCTGCTTCCCAAAGTCGTGCACGCCGACCCGAATCGGCAGTCACTCAGCAGGAGAGAAAGAGATGAACAACATCAAGGCAATGCTCGCAGTCAGCATCGCAATCGCCGGACTGACAACCAGTTCGCTCGCCCAGCCAGAACTCCTTCGCGACCCGGACTTCAGCGGCACGCTCGACGGCTCAAACCCTGCGTGGGGCACCTTCGGCGCGGCCGGCATCAACGACTTTTTTAACGGCAACGCGCACGGCAGCCTGTTCTCGGACAACCCGGGCAACTTCGGCGGCATCTTCGACGCCGGGATCGCCGGCGTAGCGGGCGCGACATACACGTTCACACTCACGGATGTGCGCATCGAAGAGAACTTCGACGCAGATCTCCGCTTCGGCCTGGAGTTCTACCAGACTGACAACTCGACACCCAGCGGCCCGTTCTCACTCTCGATCATCAGCGACAGCAGCTCCACCGCCCAAACCGGTGACGGCTTAATGTTCACGATGACCGCGACAGCACCCGCCGGTACCGAGTGGGTGCGCCCGATCGTGCAATTCGACAACGTCCGTAGCACAGCCGGCGGCCAAGAAAACGTCTTTGTGTTCGATGCCCGTCTCGTGCCGACGCCGGGCACAGCGGGCGTCGGCCTCCTCGCAGCCGGTGCGCTCGCACGCCGTCGTCGGTAACTTGAAACTCTCCTCGGCGTTCGGTCGTTTGAAGGCGATCGAACGCTTTTGATACATGCACGAGACGCACACCGGGCACGAGGCTCGGAGCCGGGCTGAGGATGGCGATGGCACGAAGCAAGCCAACGGTCAGAGACATCGCACGAGTGGCCGGCGTTTCCGCAGCCAGCGTCTCGCGTGCCATCAATGCGCCCGACACCGTCAGCGGCGACATCCGCGATCGCGTGCAGCGAGCCATCGAGCAGATCCGCATCGGCGGCAACGGCAACGGCCGAACCGATGTTCCCGCGATCGGATGCCTGTTCGCCGATCACACGACCGGCCCCCGCTTCACCGGCTTCGACGCCACGATTTGGAGTGGCATCGCACGCGTCGCGATCGATCACGGTGCCGAGGTCCACCTGCTCAACATCGATCGACGCGAGCCCGGCGAGACCATCCGCCACATGTGCGACAGCCGCGGCATCGGCGCACTCGCGGTCCGCGTTGATACCGAATCCGATCGCTTGGTCGAAGAGATCGCAGCATCTGACGTGCCCGCTGTGCTGGTCGCGCACACGTCGCCCTTTGACTCGCTCGGCTCGGTGATTGTGCGCAGCCGCGAGGCGTCGCGCGATGCGGTCGCTCACCTGATCGCGCTCGGACACGAGCGCATCGCGTTCTGCCGAAACCTCGTGCCCGATCAGGATCACGCCGATCGACAGGCCGGATATCGCGATGCGCTGGCTGAGCACGGCCTCAGCCCGGACGAATCGCTCGAGTTGAACATCCCCGCCGATGCCGACGGCGGCGTGACCGCGATCAACCGACTGCTCGCGATGCCCAAGCCGCCGACCGCGGTGTACTTCGCCGATCCGCTGCCGACCCTCGGCGCACTCCGCCGACTGCGCGAGCTTGACATCGATGTGCCGACCGACTTTTCGGTCATCGGCTTCGACGACGACAACGCGCGCACGCTCGGCTCACCGATCTACTCGGCGGTGTGCCAGGACGCCCCGCGGCTCGCACGCGTTGCCGGCCAACTGCTCTATCGCGTCATGATGAACCGCGGCGATGGCTCAGCGCCGCCGCGCGTCGAACTCGACAGCTACTTCGAGGTCAACAGCACCACCGCTCCGCCCCCAGCCGGACGCGTGCGACCCATCACGTCCGCGTCGCGCCCGGGCTCGCGCGACGGTCGGCCGTAGCCGCACGCCACCGCAACACAGCCAGCCAGTGGAAACAGACTGGTTCCCCGCCCCAGTTCCTCGGGTTTGACGCTGCATCGGGCGCATTTCTCACGCAACGCCCGCAGCACGCGGTACGTTGAGCATCCCCGCAGCTCACAGGAGGGCGCCATGCAACGCATCGCTAGCTTCATCGCACTCGCTTCGATCACGACCGCTGCGAGCGCACAGCTCGGTACGGTCTCCGGACCGCTCATCAATTGGCAACCGATGGCCATCACGTACAACGGCCCCCAAGCCTCGGAGTGGGACGCGGTCAATCCCTTCACCGACTACCGCCTGCAGGTGCTGTTCACCGCGCCGAGCGGCCGAACGTTCGACGTGCCGGGCTACTTCGCCGGAGACGGCAGCACCGATGGCTCCAACACCGGCACCGGCAACGCCTGGCGGGTGCGCTTCTCGCCCGACGAAGCGGGCCAGTGGTCAGCGGTTGCCTCGTTCCGCACCGGCGCCGACGTCGCGACAGCTGTGCTCAGCGATGAAGAGCCCGACCCCGCGGCGGGCACAGCCACCGCCTTCGATGGCGACACCGTGACGTTCAACATCGCGCCGGAAGACACATCGGCGCCGGGCACACTCGGCAAGGGCAAGCTGCTTTACAACGGCACGCACTTCCTGACGTTCGCGGACGGCACGCCGTTCATCAAGACCGGTGCCGACAGCCCGGAGAATTGGCTCGGGTACTACGGCTTCGACAACACGCGCTCCGCCAACAGCCGCGGCCCGAACACGCCCGACCGGCTGCACCGCTTCCCCACGCACGAGGCCGACTGGCAGCCCGGCGACCCAAACTGGGACAGCCCCGATACGCCCGAGCCCAACGACGGGCGACGCATCATCGGCGCGATCAACTACCTCGAAAGTGTCGGCGTCAACGCGATCTACTTTCTGCCCATGAACATCGGCGGCGACGGCCAAGACTCGTGGCCATACGCCGATCCGCCCCCGGGCCTGCCGGGCACACAACCGATCGATGGCTCGGGCGACCCGGATAACGACAACACCCGCTTCGATCTCTCCAAGCTCGATCAATGGCAGTTGTTCTTCAGCCACGTGCAAGCCAAAGGGCTGCAGATACATTTCGTGATGGCTGAAGCCGAAGGCCCCAACAAGCGCGAACTCGACGGCTACGACGCGAGCGGTAACAACATTCAGCCAGACCTCGGACCCGAACGCCGACTGTTCTACCGCGAGATGATCGCGCGCTTCGGCCATCACAACGCGATCCAGTGGAACATCAGCGAGGAATACAACCTCAGCCTCAACATCGGCTCAGCACGCGTGCTCGACTACGCGCGCTCGCTCAAAGCGCTCGATCCGTACGGCACGCCGGTGACTGTGCACAACGCGGGCAACCCGGCAAACACCAACAACGGGCCTTGGGCCCCGTTCATCGGTCAGCCCGATATTGATGTCACGAGCCTGCAAGACGCACGACGCGCCGACGGCTGGGGACAGATCGTTACCGACTATCGCGATGCTTCGGCCGCCGCGGGCAAGCCCATTCCGGTCATGATCGACGAGCCGGCCAGCCCAACGCGGGACGTCGCCGACTTCGATGACTTCCGCAAGCGCGTGATCTACGACGTGCTGTTCGCGGGCGGCGGCGGCGAGTGGTTCATCAACAATCTCGACCAATCACTCGAAGACTTCCGCGAGTTCGAGAAGATCTGGACCGAGGCAGCCACCGCGCGCGAGTTCATCGAAGCAAACCTGCCGCCGAGCGGCTTCGAGCCGGCACGCGATCTCGTCACCGGCGAGGCCGGCACCTTCGGCGGCGCGGAGCTGCTGCGATCGACCACCGGCAACGCCACCTTCGCCATCTACTTCCCGGATGCGAGCGACACCGGCGAGCTCAACCTCGCCGCATCACCCGGCGTCCATCGCCTGCGTTGGTTCAACCCGCGCAGCGGTACGTACGCCGGACCAATGATCTCGATAGATGGCGGCGGCATGGCTGCATTGCCTTCGCCGCCGAGCGATGCCGACGAAGACTGGGTCGCGATCGTGCGCGCAGGCGGGCCACGCGTGCTGTTCGTCCGCGGCGCTGACCGCAGCGGCGGTTTCCTCGAAGCCGGCAACGACACCCAACGCACCGAGCAGCTCGCGGACATCACCAACGCGCAAACCTTCGGCGGCAACCACGGCTGGGCGGAGCTCGACAGCGCGCTCACCGCAGCCGGCTTCCAGACCGAGCAGATCATCGAGCCGCTCGCGCCGACCGATCCGCCAATCGGGCCGACCGAGGGCGCACCGGTGCCGTTCGATGCGATGGAACTGAGCGACTATGCCGCCATCGTGCTCGGCTCCAACAACGCCCGCTACACCGCATCGCAGGCTGACGCGATCGAAAGCTACATCCGCAGCGGCGGCGGCGTGCTGTTCATCTCCGATGCCAACTTTGGCGGCTCATGGGACGACGCACCAACTTCCGACCAAGCCTTCCTCGACCGCTTCGGCTGGACGATGCAGCAGGACCGCGGCACGTACCAACTCGCGCGCGCCGACGACGACTTCATCGTGCCCGATCACCCGATCCTCACCGGCGTCGATCGCTTCGATGGCGAGGGCGTCTCGCCGGTTGTGGTGCCGACCACCGATCTGCCGGGCGTCAGCTCGACGCTGATCGTGCGCGCCAAGCCCGGAAACCAGACCCGCAACAACGACGGCAACCCCGGCACGAACAGAGCTGTCACACCCGATGACGCAACGCTGGCGATCGGCCTCGCCGGCACGGGCCGATTCGCGGTGCACTTCGATCGCAACACATTCTTCAATCAGAACGGTGCCGGGACCAACATCAACCGCTTCGACAACCGCACCTATGCGCTCAACTTGTTCACCTGGCTGAGCTCGGCTGCGACAACGCCGCCAGACGATCCCGATCCGGTGGACCCGGACGATTGCAACGACAACGGCCTCGACGACGCGATCGAACTTGCAGCCATCGGCACGGGCGGGCTTGTCGGCACGTACTACGACGGACTGGATTTCTCAGGCGAGCGCCGTGCGCGCATCGATACCACCGTCGAGTTCGATTGGGGCGCGGGCGCACCCTTCGGCGATTGGGATGGCAACACGTTCTCGTGCCGATGGACCGGATTTGTGCGCACGGAGGCTGCCGGGCAGTACGGCTTCAGCACCGTCACCAACGACGGCGCACGGCTCTTCGTCGACGGCACGCAGCTCGTCGACGAGTGGATCGACCAATCACCGACCGAGCACAGCGGCACCATCACGCTGCCAGCCGACACGCTCGTGCGCATCCGCATGGAGCACTACGAGGGACAGGGCACCGCGGTGGCCGAACTGCGTTGGACACCGCCTGGTGAGACGACATCGAGCGTCATCCCGCAGAGCAATCTCGTGCCGGCCCGCGACGATGATCGCGATGGCACGCTCGACGACTGCGACGACTGCGTGAACGCTGCGGATGTGAATCGCGACGGCCTGCTCGATATTGATGACTTCACGGGCTTCGTGACCGGCTTCTTCGCCGGTGAGCTAGCCACCGACGTCAACGGCGACGGCCTTCTCGACATCGACGACTTCTCAGAGTTCGTCAGCCGGTTCTTCGAGGGCTGCACCCTGGCGTGATTGCATCACACCTTGACGCCCACTCCGCGCACATTTGCTGCGTTGCGCTCCGGCTCGTTTGGAAGCGGACGCCACATCTCGGCGATGAGCATGTCGTCCTGCACCGGGCCATGCCGCAAGCCATCGACGAAAGTTCGTAGCCTGCCGGCGAACTGCCCCTGCTCACGGCTTGACACCAGAAACCGTCGCACGCCGTCGAGCCCGAGCATCTCACGCTCACCGACCTTGGCCTCGATGGCGCCGTCGGTATAGACAACGAGCGAGTCACCGGGCCCGAATCGGCATGACTCTTGGCCGGCATCGAACGCCTCGGGCGGCAGTGCCCCGAGCACGAGGGCTGTGCTGTTGAGTTCGTGCATGGTGTCATCAACGCCGCGCAGAAAAGCTGGCGGATGACCGCCCGATGCGAAAGTGAGTTCATCCATACCGGGATCGACGCGCACGCAGAGCGCCGTCGCGAAGATGGAGTGGCCGGACAACGTGAGATTCACATACGAGTTGAGCCGCGTCAGCACCTCGCCGGGTCCGATCTCGGGGTTCTCAGCGAACAGCCGCTCGAGTTCACCGTGCAAGCGGTTGACGGTGAGCGCTGCGGGGATGCCGTGCCCGGTGACATCGATCAGCACCATGCTTGTGCCGCCGCCAGCCTCGGTGACGTAAAGGAAGTCGCCACCGATCGCGTGAGCCGGCTGATACGTGAACTCGACGCGGACATCGCCCGAAGTGATCGGCCTCGGGAACAGCGATTCGTGGATCCGCTGCGCATCGACGAGTTCACGCCGCACATCGCTGTATCGCTTCTGGAGGAAACGAATCTTGAATTGCTTCACGCGTTGGCTGTGACGGATGTACGTCACGATCAAGCCGGGCACGCCGGCGATGGCCTGCATGCTTGCGAAGGCAAGCGTCCACAGAATACTCCCTTCGATTCGCCAAATCGGCTCGGTAACGACGTGCGCGATGAGCCAAGCGAACGGCAAAACGACAAGCACGGGCTTGAGCGCTTGCTTTGGCGTCCACGGCAGAAACAGCGTCGCGACGAAGTGTGTGATGCCGAAGGCGAAGACACCGACCCATGCAGCATCACCGCCGGCCCAGACGATGACGCTCGCAATCCCGTGGAGCGTGACGAGACCAAGGCTGACAGGCAGCATCGTCTCGGACCGCGGCCGCTTCGCGACGACCCACCACAGCACGCTGCCGTACATCCCCACCCAAAGCACCGAGACGATCACGAAGCGGAGCCGGCCCGCATCGATGAGACTCGTGAAAAAGATCTGCAGCTTCGTCCAGATCGGATCGCCGGCTTCACCCGCGCCGATCAAGCCGATCGCCAGGCGGGCCAACTCCCACACCACGCCCAGCGTCACCGCAACGCTGATATACCAAATGAACCGCCGGCGCAGCAGCCGACCTGTCTCAGCCTCAAACAACCGATGGTAGTCAGCGGTGTACGCAGCCGTATTCGTTACGAGCCCGCGACTCACGCCTCCGACCCTCGGCTGTTGCCCGGCTTCCAGAGCACATCCGACTTGCCGTGATCGTTGGCGACGCGACACAACACAAACAGCAAGTCACTCAGCCGATTCAGATACGCCACAGCCAGATCGTTCGTGCCGTCGTTATCCGCCTCGTTCAACGCGACGGCGCATCGCTCTGCACGACGCGACACTGTGCGCGCAACGTGGAGCGCAGCCGACAAGGGCGTGCCGCCCGGCAACACGAAGCTGGTCAACGGTTCGAGATGCTCGTTGTGCCGATCGATCTCCCGCTCCAGCCGCTCGATCTGACCCGCAACGATCCGCAACGCCGCGCCCTCAGCCTCATCGGGCGCAACCGGTGTCGCGAGATCGGCGCCGCAATCGAACAGATCGTGCTGAATGGACTCCAGCAGTTTGCCAACCGCAGCCAGCGCGGGCGAGTCGTCGCAGGGCGCCTTGCAGAGTGTGACCGCGACACCGATCGCCGCGTTGGCTTCGTCCACCGTGCCATACGCCTCGACGCGGGCATCGGCCTTGCTCACCCGCTCGCCGGTCACCAGGCCTGTCGTGCCCTTGTCGCCCGTGCGTGTGTAGATCTTGTTGAGCTTGACCATGACAAACCTCGCTGAAGTTGACCGTATCGGCGGCACCGGGCCGGCTGGCCGACGTTAGACTCTGCGCGTCAAGGAAGACGAGCATGGCACCGACCAACCCCGCCAGTCTAGCCGACCCCGCCGAAGCCTCCGCGCCCGAAGTTCGCAGCGTGGCAACCGCTCGCAAGCCCTTGGTTCGCGGGCTCACACGGGCCTGGCGGCAGCGGACGCCGATCGCGATCGACGCCCATTCGCCAGCCTCGTCCGAGCTCGAGCCGCTGGTGTCTCGGGTGCTCGCGTGCCGAGGCCTGAGCGATGCCGAAGCCGCAGCCAACTTCCTCGATCCATCGCTGCTGCAACTGCACGACCCGAGCGAGATGCCCGGCGTCGAGGCCGCAGCCGAACGCATCCGCCACGCGGCGATCCGCAACCAGCCCATCGTCATCTACGGCGACTACGACGTCGACGGCATCACCGCGACCTCAATACTGTGGCACACGCTGCGAACGATTGCACCCGACGCCGACGTGCGCACGTTTGTGCCCCGCCGCCTCGAAGACGGCTACGGGCTCAACAGTGATTCCATCCGCGCGCTCGCTGCCGACGGGGCAGCGGTCATCGTCAGCGTCGATTGCGGCATCACGGCGATCGAACAGGCAGCGCTCGCCCGCGAGCTCGGCGTCGATCTCATCATCACCGATCACCACAATCCGCGCGCAGCCGACCCCGCAACCGGCGAGCTCCCCCTGCCCGATGCCTTCGCGCTCGTGCATCCGCGCTTGCCCGGCTCGACGTATCCCTTCGGCGAGCTGTCCGGCGCGGGCGTCGCATACAAGCTGGCGTGGCGCATCGCGACGCTGCACGCTGGCAAGCGACGCGTCGGCGATGATCTGCGAACGCTGCTGCTCGAACTGCTCAGCCTCGCAGCTCTCGGCACGGTCGCCGACGTCGTGCCACTCGTCGGCGAGAACCGCGTCATCACTTCGTTCGGCCTGAAGCGCATCAAGCACACCAAGCTGCCCGGGCTGCGCGCACTCATCGAGGCTGCCGGCCTCACCGGCGACGACATCACCGCCGAGCGCGTCGGCTTCGGCCTCGCGCCGCGACTCAACGCCTGCGGCAGGATGGGCCACGCATCGCACGCTGTGCGCATGCTGACCGAAGCCTCAGAAGACGAAGCACGCGACATCGCTGAGCACCTCGAACAACAGAACAAGCAGCGGCGGGCGGTCGAGCGACGCATCACCGATCAAGCCACCGCCATGGCGGAGGAACGCGGCATGACCTCGGGCGACAGCCGAGCGATCGTGCTCGCGCACCCCGACTGGCATCCCGGCGTCGTCGGCATCTCGTGCTCGCGGCTCGTTGATAAATTCGGCCGACCCACCATCCTCATGCGCGAGCTCGACGGCATGTGCGGCGGCTCGGGCCGATCAATCCCCGCGTACTCGCTGCACGCCGGGCTGACCGCATGCCAGGACTGGCTCTCGACCTTCGGCGGGCACGACATGGCGGCCGGGCTGAGCCTCGAAGCGAGCAGGCTCGATGATTTCACCGACGCGCTGTGTGCGCACGCGGCCGATCATCTGACCGCCGACGATCTCGTGCCCGGCGTCGACTACGACTGCGATGCCGTTGGCGATGAACTCACGCCGCGAGCCGTCACGCAGCTCGATCGCCTCGCGCCGTTCGGTGCTGGTAATCCGTCCGTGCGTGTGCTGCTGCGCGACGTCAAGATCTGTGAGCCGCCGCGCATCATGGGCAAGACCGGCAAGCACTTCAGCGTGCGCATATCCGCAGGCGAACGCATGCTGCGGCTCGTTGCGTGGAACTGGTCCAAACACGCCGACCGCCTGGCGACGGGTGTACGCATCGATGCGGTCGTCGCGCCCAAGCTCTCGACGTGGCAAGGCCGATCATCGGTCGAGCCGGAACTGCTCGACCTCAAGATTCTCGACGCCTGACCTACTCGGTGATCACGCCGGCCGTCCGCTGTGCAGCGGAGCGAGCCGCAGCCATCACATCGGCAGCCTCATCGGTACGACCGAGCGCGTCGAGCGCCATCGCCCGGAGCCCGCCAACCACAGCCGGCGATGCACCGAGCTGTGCAGCACGATCGAGCTGTGCCATCGAAGGACCAGGCTGATCACGCCGCTGCAGGAAGATCGCCTGGAACAGATAGCCATCCGGTTGCCGGGGCGCCAGCGCCTGCACGCGCTGGGCTGCCATCCGCAGGCGGTTCTGATCCTTCAGCGCGACAGCGAGATTGCCGAGGCCGAGCCACGCGGGCGTGTCGTTTGCGCCCTCGTCGCCCTCGG
>JBCCQU010000001.1:0-23815 GCA_039208875.1 Planctomycetota bacterium | reverse complement strand
CCGTTTCCATCGTGTCCAACGAAGTTCGCATCCTCTACTTCACCGCGGGCCGCGCCGGCCAAGGCACCGACTAACAACGCCCCATCACCGTGCGCACAAGCGACGGCTTTACCTTTCCCGTCGATGTCCGCGTCGAGTACGCCATCGAGCCATCGCTCGCACCGGTCGTCATTGCCAAGCTCGGCGACGACCGAGAGAAAGTCGTCAACCCGCTGAACTCATCCGTCCGCGCCATATTCCGCAACAACGCCGAAGACGTGAAGGCACTCGACTACGTGCAGCAGCGCTCGCAGCAAGAGAGCCAATCGCTCTCGATGCTCCGCGACGAGATGGCCGAACGCGGCGTGTCCATCGTTGCTGTGCGCATCGGCGACGTCGGCACCAACGATCCGGACCTCGCCCCGCTGCTGAAGACACAAACCGATCGCGAAATCGCGCTTCAAGAGCAAATCACCTTCCAAGAACAGCAGCGAGCAGCCGAGCAGAAAAAGGAACTGACACGCACCGAGCAAGAAGCCGAGGAGGAGCGCCGCCTCGCCACAGCCAGCTACGAGGTGCAAATCGCCGAGCAGTCGCAGCAGAAACGCATCATCGAGGCGCAAGCCGAGGCCGAGGCCATCCAGATCGAAGCCTCAGCACGAGCCGAGGCGTTCCGCTTGGTCTCCGAGCAGATCGGCGCCGGCAACGCAGCCCTCGTCGAGCTCCTCAAGATCGTCGGCGACAACGCCATCGAGATCACGCCACGCGTCATGGTCAATCAAGGCGGCGGCGGCCAAGCCGACGGCAACGCCGAGACCGTCGCGCTCATCGGCACCATGCTCGATTCCATGGTCGATCGCTCGCCAACCGCGCAGCCCAAGCGCGATCGCACAACCGACAGCGGCCAGACCAGCGCCGCTGCCACCGACAACTAACTCGCCGCCGCGCCCGGATACCATCGCGGCGTGACGATCGGTGCAGCCAAACCCGTGCCCAACCCGCTCGCGATGACGCACGATCGCTTCGCGGCTGCGTGCCTCGAGCTCGGCATCAAACGGCCCGGCGCGATGAAGCTCTATCACGACGCGCTCCGGCACGGCAAGCTGCCCCAGCCGCATGCATCGCTGCCCGTCACCGGTGCGCACAGCGAGGACACACCCGAGGGCGTCACGACCAAGTTTCTCACCCGCGTCGATCGCCCGAGCAAGGGCCCGATCGCCGGCGATGGACGAGTCGAACACCTTGAGGTCGAATCGGTCATCATCCCGATGATCGGCCGCCGCGGTGCGCGCACCAGCACGCTCTGCGTCAGCTCGCAAGTTGGATGCGGCATGGGCTGCGGCTTCTGCGAGACCGCGCAGATGGGCCTCATCCGATCACTCACCGTCGACGAGATCGTCGCGCAATGGTTCAACGCCCGCTTCGGCACGCCGTTCACCGAGCCGACCGTCATCAACAACATCGTGTTCATGGGCATGGGCGAGCCGATGGACAATCCCGCCGCGGTCATCGATGCCATCGCCATACTCACGGACCACCACGGCCCCGCGATCCCGATGAGCAAGATCACCGTCTCGACCGTCGGCCGCGTCGATGGCATCCGCAAGCTCGCCCGCGCGATGCAACAACCCGGATGGCATCGGCTCGGTCTAGCCATCAGCGTCAACGCACCCAACGACGATGTGCGCAACGAGATCATGCCGATCAACCGCACGATGCCGATGGCCGACCTGCGCGATGCGCTGCTCCAAGTCCCGCTCGGCCCGGGCAAGAAGCTGTGCTTCGAATACGTGCTCATCCCCGGCGTGAACGACCGCACCGAGCATGCGCACGAGCTGGCCGACTATCTCTCGCCCTGGCTTTCGAGCAGCGACACGCCCGTGCCGCGCGGCCTCGTGAACGTCATCCCGTACAACCCGCGCCGCAACTCGCCGTGGCCCGCCCCCAACGAAGAAGATGTGGAACGCTTCATCGCCGACCTCATTGATCGCGGCGTGTTCGTCAAGCGACGCCGGACCAAAGGCCGATCGCAAATGGCAGCCTGCGGCCAGCTCGGGGCAGCACACATCCGCAAGCGACGCTACGTCGGCCTCACCACGCCATGAGCGCAAGTTCGTGGCAAGACCGGCTGCGCGCATGGCGTTACGACGTGCGCACGAAAGTTGCCCTCGGCCTCATCGTCTACGCGATCCTCGTCGCGATCTCGTGGAACATCTCGTCCGCGTCGCTGCCCGATCGCCTGCCGACCGACAAACGGTACAACCTCACGGTGCCAGCGTTCGATGCGAACGGCCCTGTAGCAGACGCCGATACCGTGCGCATGACCTTTGAATATTGGGGCGAAGCCGAGGTCGAGATGCGCACGTGGTTGGCTGCGGGCGGCGGCGAAGGCAGCAACCTCGACGCGGCACGCGACGCCATCAAGCGCAGCGGCCGTCCTCCGGTGCTGCTGCTCCACGGCTCGCCCGGCATGGGCGCCAATTTCGAGTATCTCGGGCCGTTGCTCGCCGACGCCGGCTACCACGTCATCGCGCCCGACCTGCCCGGCTTTGGCTGGTCGGACTGGCGCATCCCGGATTACTCGATCGCTGCGCACGCCCGCTACGCACAGGCCTTGCTCGACGAGCTCGGCATCGATCGAGCGCACATCGTTGGTTGGTCGAACGGCGGCGGCGTTGCGCTGCACATGGCCGACAACAATGCCGATCGGCTCGCGTCACTCACGATGCTCGCGTCGGTCGGCTTGCAAGAAGCCGAGGGCTCGGGCGACTACTTCTTCGAGCACGCCAAGTACGCGCTCGGCTACATCGCCATCGCGATCGGCCCCGATCTCCTCCCCCACTTCGGCCTCTTCGGCCCGCACGAGGGAAGGCTCGCATTCATCCGAAACTTCTGGGATACCGATCAACGGCCGCTGCGCGCAATTATGGAACAGCTCACCGTGCCGACACTCGTGCTGCACGGCCGCGATGACTTTCTCACGCCGGCATGGGGCGCCGAAGCGCATCACGATCTCATCCCAACATCACGCCTTGTGATGATGGACGCCAGCCACTTCCTGCCGTTCGTTCAGCCCGAGGCAACAGCGTCGCATCTCGTGCCGTTTCTTGAGCGTCACGACATGCCGGGCGTCGAGCCCGTGCGCACAGCGATCGACCTCGCGCCGGTGCCGCCACCGACATGGCTCGAACTCGGCTTACGCCTTGCGCCGTGGTGGTCGCTGGTGCCGGTGTTCGCGTTGCTTGTGTGGTGGAAGCCCGAACTCGGATCGGCTGTGCTTGGCTCGCTCGTCGCTGCGGTCTGGCTCGACATCGGCGTCGCGAGCGTCGCTGCGTTTCTCGCCATGCTCGAGCTCGTCGGCAGACGCCATCGCTTGACCGACGATGCGCGCACGCTCTGGCACGCGCGCAGCGATGGACGTCCGTTTGTGTGGTCGTTTGCGCTCCGGTTCCGGCCTTGGGAGCGCAGCGACGGACTGGCTGCAGGCCGCGAGGTCGCAGCGCCCGGCCCGCGCTGGGCAGCCGGCGCGGTGCTCGGTTGCGTGTTGTGGACAGCCGCTGCGATTCTCCCAGCGTTCGCCATCGGCACCGCGATCGCTGCGGCGACCGGACTGGCCGCGGGCTGGGTCGCGCTCGTGTCGATCTATCCGGGATACATCGCGAGCCGCGGCTTGTTGCTGTGCGTCACGCCCGCCGGGCGCGCACGGCTGATCGCGGACATCGAACGCATCATCCACCACGAGTATTGGCCGACATGGCTGCTGTATCTGCCGATCGTGCCGTATCTGGTGTGGCTCGCAGCCCGGCACGGCGGCCCGATGACATGGACATCGTCCAACCCCGGCATCCCCGATGGCGGCGGCGTCATCGGCGAGAGCAAGCACGAGATCATGTCCGGCTTCGACCATCCGGGCGCCCTGCCGCACGCGCTGCTGCCAGCCGGCGGCACGCCCGAAGAACGGGCCACGCGTGTGCGAACGATCACCGCTTCGCAACCGGAGCTTCGCGGCGACGCGCCGGGCATCATCCTCAAGCCGGACGCCGGACAGCGCGGCGTCGGCGTGCGCTTCGTTGCCGATCCCGACACGCTGCTCGACGTGCTGCGCAACGACCATCGGCCGATGGTGATTCAGCGGTATCACCCGGGTCCGAACGAGGCCGGCGTGCTGTGGTATCGAGACGACGCCGGCAAGGGCTGCATCTTCAGCATCAATCGCAAGACATTCCCCGCGGTGATCGGCGACGGCAAGCGCACACTTGAGCAACTGATCTACGCGCACAAACGCTACCGCCGGCAGGCCGATGTGTTCATGCAACGCCTGGGCGCGCGCCGCGACGAAATCCCGAAGAACAGCAGCGTCGTTTCTCTCGGCAAAGCTGGCAATCACGCGCAGGGCGCGCTGTTCTCCGATGGCGAAGACCTCATCACGCCCGCCCTCGAGGCTGCGCTCACCGATGTCGTCGCGAGCTACACCGCGAAGCACACCAGCTATCCGTTCAAGTTCGGCGATACCGGGCTCGACTTCGGCCGATTCGACCTGCGTTACGACACCGACGATGCGCTCAAACGCGGCGAGGGCTTCGGCATCGTCGAGCTGAACGGCAACACCAGCGAATCAACCAACATCTACGACCCGTCGTGGCCGGTGTGGCGCAGCTACCTCACGCTTGCGAGGCAATGGAAGCTGCTGTTCGCGATCGGCGCACGCCGAAGTCGCATGGGCGTTCGGCCGATGACCATCCGCGAACTCGCGCGGGCGATCCGCAAGCACTACGGCGATCGCCCTCAGCGGCGCATCGCGGACTAACGCCTACGGCTGCAACCGCGTCGACGACCAGCCGTCGCCGGTTCGCTCCCAGCGGGCGCGGTCGTGCACCCGGCCCGGGCCACCGAGCCACAGCTCCACAGCCTCGGCCCGCAGATCAAACCCGCCCCAGTGCGGCGGCCTCGGCAGATCGACTTCCTGCCCGTTCATCAGCCCCGCGATATCGACATCGAGCTGCGACACGGCCTCGACGACTTGCTCGAGCAACTGCTCGCGGCTCGTGAGCGGCTCCGACTGCCGACTCGCCCACGCCCCGAGCCGACTCTCCCACGCCCGGCTCGCGTAATACGCGTCGCTCACCTCGGCTGACGACTTGGTCACGCGGCCTTCCATGCGCACCTGCCGATCGGGGTGATCCCAGTGAAAGACCACCGCGGCCCGCGGCTCGTTATCGAGCGATCTCCCCTTGCGGCCCGCGTAATTCGTGAAGAATCGCACCACGCCCGCGTCGGCCTCGATCGCTTTGCACAGCACGATGCGGGCGGACGGCGTGCCGTCGGCATCCACCGTGGCCAGCGTCATCGCGTTGGGGTTGGGTTGGTCGCCGCTCTCGCGGGCCTCGTCGAACCACCGCTGAAACAGCGGGAACGGATCGGCTGGCAGATCCTCGGGCAAGGTGTTGTGCGGGCTGAACGTGTCGAGAAAGCTATCGGCCATGCCTGACGATATGCCGCGTTGCCCTCGTGGATAACCTGTGCAAGAGCTTGTCGGTTGTTGGCGCTGCACGACCCGCACGCCGCTGCTGCCGGAAGCTCTGCACGGAAGCAGCCGAGGCCCGGCCGCGAAGGAACGCGTATGCAGGACGGCATCGGACAAGAGATCGAGGTGACCGACCAGGGAGATGGTCGGGGTCGTCGCGGCAAGTCCGACCGCGGGCCACGGTTCAACATCGATCAGTTGTTCGACCGTCTGCCGCCCCACTCCATCGAGGCTGAGAAGGCGCTGCTCGGCTCGCTGATTCTCGATCCCAACATGATCATGGAGGTGATCGACTTCACGAAGTCGGCCGACGACTTCTACGTCGGCAAGCACGGCGTGATCTACAAGTGGCTCGTCGAGATCTACGACGAGACTCGCTCGCTCGACCTCGTGCAACTCGTCGACCGCATGCGCGACGCTGACCAACTCAAAGACGTCGGCGGCGCGGAGTATCTGGTCGAGCTTGCGGAGCACGTGCCGTCGGCTGCCAACGCCACGCACTACGCACGGCTCGTCGCGGACAAAGCCCGGCTGCGGCGGCTCATTCACTCGGCCGGCGAGATGCTGTACGACGCGTTTCATGCAGGCCAGCTCGGTCCCAACGGCGTGCGCGAGGTGCTGGACAAGGCCCAGTCCGCGATCTTCGAGATCGCCGACGAGCCCGGCCGCAACGACACGCAGGCGCTCGAGATCATCCTGCAGGAAGAGCTGCAACGGCTCGAGGAGATGGAGGGCAAGCCGCACACCGGCATCCCCACCGGCTTCGATGACCTCGACGACAAGCTCAGCGGCCTGCAGCCCGGCGAGATGATCATCCTCGCAGCCCGACCATCCATGGGCAAAACCGCGCTCGCGCTGAACCTGGCCGAGCAGATCGCGACCGGCGGCGACGGCATCGTGCAGCGCGGCAAGAAGGTCTCAACGCTCGTCTTCAGTCTCGAGATGTCGAAGAGCGCCCTCGCGCAACGCATGATCTCATCGCGCTCGCGTGTCGATCTGCAAAGGCTACGCACGGGCCAGATCGCGCCCGACGGCCAAGCGGTCATCAAAGCCTGTGACGAACTCAAGCAAGCGCCGCTGTTCATCGACGACACGCCCGCGCTGACAATCCTTCAATTGCGCGCACGTTCGCGCCGGCTCGTCGCCCAGCACGGCATCGGCTGCATCGTCATCGACTACCTGCAGTTGCTCACCTCGCCCGGTGCGGCGCGCGAAAGCCGACAGATCGAGGTCGCGACCATCAGCCGCGGCATCAAGGCGCTAGCCCGAGAGCTTCGGCTACCCGTGGTTTGCCTCGCGCAGCTCAACCGCGGCACCGAACAAAGAGAGGGTAACCGCCCGCGCATGAGCGACCTCCGCGAATCTGGCTCGATCGAGCAGGACGCCGACGTCGTGATGCTGCTGCACCGCGAGGAGTACTACCACAAGAACGATCCGGACTGGCTGGACGAAAACCCCGACAAAGCCAACCTCGCCGAGCTCATCATCGCCAAGCAGCGCAACGGCCCGACCGGCGTCGTCAAACTGACGTGGGACAACAAGACCACCCGCTTCCGCAACCACACCGACTATCCCGGTGCCGTGCCCGGTGGCTTGCCGGACAGCTACAGCCAGGGCTCGCAGCCCGGGCCGAGCGGCGGCGGCTATCCGCAAGTCGGAGCAGGCGCAGCTACTGGAGGCGGCGTTGGCTCTGCGTTCGGCCACCGCGAGCGCACCGGACCCGCTGCGAACCATCGCGACGGCGGCGGGCCGACCGACTTTGATCGGGGCAGCGGCGCCAGTGGCGGCGGCTGGTCGGTCGACGATGTGCCGGACACACCCGTAGACGATGAGCCGACCGACCTGCCCGACGAGTCGTATTTCGATGACGATCCCGACCTGCCCCCGCCGCCGATGGGTGGCGACGAGCCGGCACCGTTCTAGCGATCACCTACGCGAAGGCCACGTTCGCGTCGATCAGCTCGCCGCGGCGGGCCATGCGGGCGTTCGTCCGCCTCACGATGCCGGGGATCAGCAGCAGGTCGATGAGCGTGCCGATGAGAAACAGGCCGCCCGTCAGCAGCCAGATGATGCCGGTCCCCCACTTGCCGAGGTAGAAGCGGTGCACTCCGGCCAGCCCAATAAAGCCGAGCAGGCAGAAGATATACGCAAGTCCAGTATCCTTCGGGGTTTCCATAGCAGGCGCCTCCTCGGCTGAGTGGTCACCATGTAGTTGGGGAAGCGGACGGCCGCGTTTCGGGCGCACGAGGCGGCGGGGTGCTCAAACACCCCTTGAGCATCCGGTGTTGCTGTTTCGCCGTTCCTCGAATTCCCTGCAATGCGCAGCCTCCGCAGCCGTTTACCCTCCGAAGCCAACATGTAGCGGGCCGAGCTGACAGCAGCACGCGGCCCTCACAGCGAAAGGACACCGCCATGCGCCGTTCAACACCGAGCACCGCCGCGTTTCTCACAGTCACGGGCCTCGCCCTGGGGCTTTCGACTGGTATCGCGGCAGCGCAGGACGCCAATCAGTCGCGTGGCGGCGAAGCCCGAGCCAAGATCATCGAGAAGTTCGACAAGGACGGCGACGGCCAGCTCAGCGAATCCGAGCGTGCAACCGCCCGCGAAGCCATGCGATCCGTGCGTGCCGAGAAGGGCGAAGAGGGCAAGCGCGGCGGCAAGTCCAAAGCCGACTGGGTCAAGCGATTCGATACCGATGGCGACGGTGAAATCAGCGACGCGGAGAAAGCTGCAGCCCGCGAGAAGCTCGAGGCCCGTGCAGCCGAAAGCCGCAAGAAGTTCATCGCCAAGCAGGATCGCAACGGCGACGGGGCTGTGACCGAAGACGAGTTGCAAGCCAGCGCCGAGGCACGCCGCGAGCGGAGCCAGGCCATGCGCGCAGCGTTCATGGCCCGCTGGGACAAGGACGAAAGCGGCGACCTGAGCACCGAAGAACGCGAAGCGTCCAAGACTTACTACCGCGGGCAGGCTGAGGCCCTCCGTGCCTCGGTCACCGCCGAGTTTGACAGTGCTGGCGACGGCAAGCTCTCGAACGCAGAGCGCAAGGCTGCGTTCGAGGCTTTCAAGCCGCGGCTCAAGCTCTCCGCCAAGATCGGCTCGTTCGACGCCGATTTCAACGGCAGTTTCGACGCCAACGAGATCGCAGCCGCGACCAAAGCGTTCGGTGCTGGCGATGACGCCGCGGACTTCAACGGCGACGGCAACATCGATGCCAGCGACTGGGCGTTGTTCCTTGAGAACAAGGACGATTTCCGCATCGCCGATCTGCCGCCGCAGATGATCAGTCGCGTGCTCATGGGTGCCGGCGAACGTGACCGCGGCCAGAAGGGCAAGCGTGGCGAGCGGGGGCAGAAGTTCGAACGCGGCGACCGCAAGCCCCGTGGCGAGCGTGGCGAGCGAAGGCAACGCGGCACCCCGGCCGGCGAAGTCTGAACGAATCCACCCGCCAGCAACCTCCCAGACCCCAACCCCCGCCGGGACGCTGACCCCGGCGCCTGACGGCAGCCCGGCCCCGTCGCGGACCGGGCTGTTGTCTTAGCCGCAACCGTTCCGCTGCGGCCGGTACCATCACAGCATGCCCGAGCCCGACCCCAAATCCGTGACCAACCCCGGGGGCCAAGCGGGTGGCCAAGCGGGTGGCCGTGCCGACAGCAACCGCGTGCTGCCGCCGGAAGAAGACGCCTCGCTCTATCTGCACCCGCAGACGCTCAGCCGGCTCAAGACGTTTGAGCTGCGCGCAAAGATGATCGTCGAGGGCATCAACACCGGCCAGCACCGCTCGCCGTACCAGGGCTTCAGCGTCGAGTTTGCCCAGCACCGGCCGTACGTCGCGGGCGACGACATCCGCCACCTCGATTGGAAGGTCTTCGCACGCTCCGACAAGCTGCACCTCAAGCAGTACCAGCAAGAGACCAACCTCGACCTCATCGTGCTCGTCGATTCCTCCGGCTCGATGGACTACGGCAGCCGATCGTTTTCCGAGGCATCTGGCGCGGGCCGCAAGGCCAGCCGCGACGGCCGCACGTACTGGAGCAAGTTCGACCACGCGACAGGATTCGCAGCAGCACTCGCGTACATCACGCTTCGGCAGGGCGACCGCGCCGGGCTGTATGTGTTCGCCGACGAGATCCGCGCTGCTGTGCGACGCTCCGGCGCCAACGCAACGTGGCGACAGATCGTCGGCGCACTCGCGACGCACCCGGTCGATAAGCCGACCGACATGGGCCGAGCGGTCGATCAAGCGCTCGCCAACGTCAACAACCGCTGCCTTCTCGTGCTGATCAGTGACTTCTACGACGACCCGGAGCGCATCCGCGCAGCCGTCGCGCGCGTGCGGCACCGCGGCCACGATCTCATGGCCTTCCAGGTCGTCGACCACGCCGAGCGCACGTTCAATCTGCGCGAGGCTGCGCCGTTCGTTGGGCTCGAGGGCGAAGAAGCCATCCGGCTCGACCCACGCAGCGTTCGCTCCGCATATCTCGAAGCGTTTGAGAACCACCGCGAAGAAGTCGAACGCATCATGCGACGCTTCGGCTTCGACTACCAGCTCGTTGATACGTACGACTGGCTGGGCCCGCCGCTCGCGTCGTTCGTCGCCCGCCGCAACGCCCAGATCAAGCGGAGCAAGTATGGCTGATGCACCGCGCTGCGAACCGATCGGGGGCCGGGCGTGAGCTTTGTCAACCCGGCGTTGCTGGCTGCGGGACTGCTGGCCGTGGCTTTGCCGATCATCATCCACCTCCTCATGCGCCGGCGTCGTCAGCCCGTGCGTTGGGCCGCGATGCGCTTCCTGATGGAGGCTTATCGCCGCCAACAAAGGCGCGTCACGCTCGAGCAGATCATCCTGCTCACCGCACGCTGCCTGGTGGTTCTTTTCCTCGCGCTCGCGCTCGGCCGACCGTTGCTCGGCGCCGCTGCGGGCGTCTCAGGGTCGGCGCCGGTCACGCTGTTCCTGATGCTCGACGACAGCCTGACCTCCGGCGTGCAGGTCGGCGAAGCCTCGGCATTCGCAGCCAATCGCGAGCGCGCGATCGAGTTGCTCGAAGAACTCAACGAAGATCGCGGCGACCGGGCTGCGGTCGTCACCTTGTCGGAGCCGGCCTCGGCTGTGGTGCTGCCGCCGTCGGGCGATCTCGCCGCCGTGCGTCGCGTGCTGCAAACGCTGGAGCCAACCGTTGCGCGCACGTCGCCGGCCTCTGCTGTCGCGCTGCTCACCGATCATCTCCCCGAGCCCGGCGAGGGCCGAGCGATGGTCGCGTGGCTCAGCGAATCGCGCAGCGGCTCAGTCGAAGCCGGCACACCGGTCACGCCGCCGCCGTCGCCGCCGACATCGCTTGTTGCCATCGCTCCGCCCGATGCCGACGTCGGCAACGTCGCCATCACCGATGTGCGCCCGCTCCGCGACCTGCTGCTCACCGGCTCGGGCGATGATCCCGGCGCGGGGCCGATCGCGGATAGTGCAACGGCTGTGCGCATCGCGCTTGCACGCTCCGGTGAAAGCGAAGCGGCGACAACAACCGTGCGTGTGCGCGTGCTGGGCCGAGCGAGCGAAGCCCGCGCGACCGTGCGCTGGCAGCCGGGGCAGACCGAAGCCAGCACGACGCTCTCGATCAATCCGGCAGACCTCGTCAGCGCCGGCGACGATCCCGCTGCTGTGCTCGAAGCCTCCATCGATCGCGACGCGCTCGAAGCAGACAACACGCGCCGGGCGGTCGTTCGGCTTCGGCCGGAGCTCCGCCTCGGTGTCGCGGGCCTTCGCCGCTTCGGCTCGCGTCCGCGGCTTGATAGCTACGAGGGCGCCGACTGGGTGCGGCTCGCGCTCCGGCCTGATCGGGATGCCTTCGGTCGGCCCATCGGTGCGGTGACCACGACCGATCTCGACCCCGCTTCGCTCGACACCGCCGACCTCGCCACGCTCGACGGACTCATCATCACACGCCCCGATCAAGTCTCCGCTGCCGGCTGGTCGCGCGTCGCCGAGATGCTCAGCCGCGGCGGCCTCGTCATCGTCTTCCCGCCCAACGGCATCGCGGTGCACCTCTGGCCCGACGCCATGCTGGCAGCCGCCTTCGACAGCGAGCCGCCGATCGAGATCGCCAGCGAAGCCGAGGATGTCGAAAGCCTCACCATCGGCATCGAACAACCGACAACCGGTGACGACCTGCTCGGGCTGATCCGCGCAGAGCTCAGCGAACTCGCGCGGCCCGTCACCATCGCGCGCCGGCTGCCGATCACCGCTGCGCAAGGCCAACCTGTCAAAATACTGCTTGCGACAAGCGACGGCCAGCCACTGCTCACCGCCGTGCGCGCATCGACCGGCACATCTCGCACCGGGGGCCTGCTCATCACGAGCTCGGTCGCGCTCGATGTCGATTGGTCGAACCTGCCCGCGACGCCGCTCGTCGTGCCGCTGTTGCAAGAGCTCACGCGGCAGGGTGCGGGTGTCTCCGCCGGCGTGGCATCGATCATCGCGGGCAACGCGCCGACCCTGCCACCCAACGCAGCGACGCTCCGCCGGCTCGACGAAACCGACGCCGGTGCGGTGCTCGATGCGACCACGACCGAACCGATCCGCGATGCCGCGGCGTACGCCATCGAGGACGAGCGAGGCCGACGCACGGCAGCCATCGCGATCAATCCCGATACCCGCGGCAGCGACACCACCACGCAACCTCGCGACAGCGTCGAGGCATGGCTTACCTCAGCCTTCGCGGGCGCGAGCCCCATCTGGCTCGATGACACAACAACGAATCGCACGCGCACAGGCGGCGACCGAAGCTCGACGCTCGAAGCCGGGCTCGGCGATGGCGCCGGCGCGGGGCTGTCCGCTGTGCTCTTCGCCGCGGCGCTCGCCTTCGCTGCGATCGAGATGATCCTCGCCCGCTTCTTCAGCCACGCCAAGACATCGAGCGACAGCACGCCGGGGATCGCTGCATGACCGAACTGCTCTATCAGCTCTTCGGCGTTGAACGCTTCGACGCGGACGGCCCGGCCCGGCTCGACTGGGCCACGCCGCTATCACCCGCGGTGTGGATCGTGCTCGGCATCATCGCCTCGCTCGCGGCTTGGGCGACGTATCGCAGGCTCGAAGGTGCGCGCGAGCCGCGCATCGCGCTCGCCGGCGTGCGCACGCTGACGATTCTTGCGTTGCTCGCGCTCGCGCTCGGGCCGCAGCTCGTGCAGGACAACCAACGCACCGAGCGCGACTGGATCGTGGTGCTGGCCGACCGCTCCGCGTCGATGTCCATCCCCGATGCCAGCGGCTCGTTCGATGCCGATGCGCGCGTGAGCCGTGATGAACAACTGCGCGAGGCCGTGCGCGCATCGTGGCCGGCGTGGCGACAGGCAGCCAGCGAACGCAACGTGCTGTGGCTCGGCTTCGATAGCGGCGTGTTCGAACTCGCGGGCCCGCTCGACGAGAGCGCATCCTCGCAGTCCGTCCGGCTCGATCTCGGTGACGCTGACGGCCTGCGGACCGACCTCAACGCGTCGCTCGCGCAGGCGTTCCGTCGCGTTGCAGCGCGGCCCGTGTCGGGATTCGTGCTGCTGACCGATGGTCGATCGGCAGCGGAGCCGAGCCGCGAAACGCTGCAGCGGCTGCAGGCAGAGGGCATCGGCGTGTATCCGGTGCCGCTGGGCAGCCCGACCGCGCCGCCCGATCTCGCCGTGGCTTCGGTCGATGCGCCGCCGGCGGTGTTCGTCGATGACGTCGTGCCGATCTCGGTTTCGCTCGGCACACTCGGCGACGAAGACGCCGTCGCCGCGATGATGGCTGAGGGCGTGCGCGTCGAGCTTGTCGATACCTCGACCGGCATCGTGCTGGACGACCAAGTCGTGCGCACAGCGGACGAAGCGATCACGCTGCTGACGCAGCCGACCGACGCCGAGCAGGGCGCGACATGGGCAGTGCGTGTGGTCACCGCGCGCACGGATCTGATCGAATCCAACAACAGCAAGCCGTTCGAGCTCGACATCGTCGATCAGCCGCTGCGTGTGCTGTATGTCGATGGCTATCCGCGTTGGACGTACCGCTATCTCAAGAACATCCTGCTGCGCGAGTCGAGCGTGCGGTCGTCGTCGCTGCTGCTCGCGCCCAACCGCAGCTACATCCAAGAGGGCGATGTTGCGGTGGCGAGGCTGCCGCGTTCGCCCGAAGAGTGGGCCGAGTTTGACGTGATCGTGCTCGGTGATGTGCGGGCTGAACTTTTCGGGCTGGAGCAGCTCGAGCAACTGCGCGCGCACGTCGCGGATCGCGGAGCCGGCCTGGTGTGGATCGGCGGGCCGGCCTCGACACCCGCGACCTTCGCCGGCACGCCGCTCGCCGATTTGTTGCCGTTCACAGCCCGCGGCATCGATGGCTCGCCCGGGCTGCCGAGTTGGAACGGCGCCATCACGCTCGCGCGCACGGACGCCGCCGATCGTCTCGGCGTGCTGCGGCTGGGTGAGACAGCCGACCAGCCTTGGCCCGAGCGATTGCTCGACCCGGCAACCGGCTGGAGCCGACTGCGTGGCGTGCAACGCGTTGATCCCGATCGGCTCAAGCCGGCGGCGGAAACGCTGGCGTCGGCGATACCCGAGGGCACGTGGCGACCGGGCGACAATCCCGCAGCCATTGACTCGGCAACGCCCGCGGTGCTGACCATGCGCTACGGCTCGGGTCGCAGCATCTACGTCGCGACGGATGAGATCTGGCGCTGGCGCTACGGCCGCGGCGAGGCGCTGCCGGAACGCTTCTGGCTGCCGCTCGTGCGATTGGCCGGGCGTGGCAGTCTTGCGCGCACGGGCAAGGCTGCTGTGCTGGAAGCCGCCCCGACACGGGCTGTCATCGATCAGCCGGTGCAAGTCACGCTGCGGCTCGTGGATCAATCGCTGATCGATGTCGCGCCGGGCACCATCGAGGTGACGGTGAACGATCCGAATGAGCCGGACGCGGTGACGCAGCTCACGCTCGTGCGCACGGATACGAGCGACGACACCGGCAGCTACGCGACGACATGGCTGCCCGCAGCGGCTGGGAGCTATGTGCTGACCGCGAGCGATCCGCTGCTGCCGGCCGGCGATGTGACCGCGGCGGTCGAGGTGGCGCTGCCGGACGAGGAACTGCGCCGGCCCGAGGCGGACCATGCTCTGCTGGCCTCGCTGGCTGCCCGCACCGATGGCGAGGTGGTGCCGGTGGCCGACCTTGCCAATCTGCCGGCCCGGCTGCCGAATCGCGAACTCATCATCGACGCAGCCCCGACCGTCGAACCGCTGTGGGACAAGCCGATCGTGCTGCTGCTGACGTTCGTGCTGCTGGCGACGGAATGGATCGGACGGAGACTCATCAAGCTGATCTGACGCAGCACCGCCGCAACACCCAATGATTCCATGGGTTTGCGCGGTTGAACTGGAGTTCTCAGCAGTTTGGGCTCGCGGGGCACATCGCGGGCTTCGAAGCTGTATGGAAGGAAGGCCGGCCGCGGGACCGTGCCATGGATGGAGCCGAAGCCGGATGCCGGACAATCGCACACCTGCGAACAGCCCTGAGGCAATCACCGGGCCGAAGCCGAGCGAGCCCTCTGCCGATGCCGCGACGCTGGCTGCGGAGCTGTCGTCGACGCTGGCCTCGCTGCGCGCACGGTCGCGGCTGTTGCTGCTGGTGCGGGCGGCGGCGTGGGTCGGGGCGATCACGCTCGGCGTTGTGTTCGCGTTGGCTTTGTTCGATTTCGCGGTGCGGGTGCCGGCGTGGCTGCGGTTCGCAGCGTGGCTGGGCGGCGTCGCTGCGCTCGGGTGGGCTGTGCATCGGCATGTGCTTCCCGCGTGGCGTTTCGCGCCGTCGCTGACCGACTTCGCCCTGCGTGTGGAGCGCACCCCGGCGGCGCGTGATGCAGGCCTGACCGGCCTGCTGGCTGCGGGCGTCGAGCTCGGGAGCGAGGGCACCGCTTCGCAGGCTGCTACGACTCGTCTGCTCGCCTCGACCGTCGTGATGGATGCAGCGGCCCGCGCGCGCACACTGACAGCGCGCGACGTGCTCGACAACACCGCAGCGGGTCGGCCCGGTGCGATCGCGGGCGGCGCGGTTGCGTTGGCTTTGGTGCTGCTGGTCGCTGCGCCGACGACGGTGCTGATCGGCGCGGGCCGGGTGCTGTTGCCTTGGACGGACATCGCGTGGCCGAAGCGCACAGCTGTGAGCGATGCAACCGAGGACCGCGTGTATGCGCTCGGCGAGGTGGTGCCGTTGCGGGCGTCGCTGCTGCGTTCGCCGCGCGATGAGCCCGAGGTCGCAGCCATCTATCGCGTTGTGGTCGATGACCGGGCGGAGCGAGAGCGGCGTGTGCTGCTGACGCCGCAGGACCGCGAGGTGGGCGACGGCACGCTGTATGAACGACTCATCGAGCCGACGACCGCGGCGCGTGCGCAGGCCGATGTGCGACTGGAATACAGGCTCGAGAGCGGCGACGATCAGACCTCGTGGCAGAGCGTGCAGCTCGCGCGCCGGCCGGAGGTCAGCAGCCTGACGGTGAACGTGACGCCGCCGAGTTACGCGAGCGACATCGAGGACGCAGCGGGCTTCGTGACGGGTGAGGCCCTGATCGGCGCGGGATCGCCCGCCGGACGGAAGATCGTCGTCGGGCCGGTGCTTGCCGGGTCGACGGTGTCGATCCGCGCGACGTTCAACAAGCCGTTGCCGTTGCCAACGACCGAGGCGGAGCGCACAGAGCTTGTGACGCGGGCGCTCGGCGTGGGCATCGACGTTGGGCGTATCGACTTCGCTGCGGGCGCCGATGGCGAAGCGTCGAACGAATGGGTGATCGAGTCGGACGCTGCTGAAAGCGTGCGGCTGACAATCACGCCGACCGATGAACTCGGGCTGACGACGGACGCTCCGGTCGGCCTGGCGATCGACGTCACGCCGGACCGTGTACCGACCGCGGTGATCATCGAGCCGGCCCGCGATGCGTCGGTGTTGCCGACCGCGGTGGTGACCGTGCAAGCCGATGCCCGGGATGATGTTGGCCTGGCTTCGCTTTCGCTCGTGCGACAGGTGGCCAAGCCCGATCGCGGCTCGGTCGGTGCTGCGCCGGAGCCGGTCGGCGACGAGACTGTCCTTCTAGAGCGGCTCGGTGAGGGCGCTGGTGATGCTGCGCGCACACCGCGTCGCATGAACGTCTCAGCCACGCTGACGGTCGCGGATGTCGCGGCAGATTCGGACGGCCTGTTGCCGGGCGATGAGATCTGGGTCACTGCGATCGCGAACGACGCGTTCGACGGCCATGGCCCGGCGCGGTCCGCGATCCGCCGGCTTCGGATCATCGACGAAGGCGAGCTGGCTGAGCAATTGCGGGCCGAGTTGGGTGCGGTGCGGCGGTCGGCGATGCGGCTGGACGAACAACAGGCCGACGTCGCGCAGCGGGCGTCGCTGACCGGCGGCACGCGCGAGACCACAGCTGCGCAGCGCGGCGTGACATCGCGACTCGATGCTCAGCTTGAAGCTGTCGAACGGCTGAGCGAACGCGTCGAGCGGAATCAACTCGACGACGAAGCGCTCGCGGGCCTGCTCGATGAAGCCGGGCAACGGCTCTCGGAAGCTCGGCAGGCTTCGAACACCGCTGCGGATCGGCTCGATGCTGCGGGATCGAGCGGTGCGGAGCAAGGCGAAAGCGGTGACGAGAGGGGCGAAGACGCTGCGGACCAAACGGACGCACAAGAAGCTGAGCAATTGCAAGAGGCAGCCGAGCAGCAGGACCGCGTGCGCGACGAGCTCGATCGGCTGATCCGCTCGCTCGATCGCGGCGAGGATGCGTGGACGGCGCGGCGGAGTGTGGAGCGGCTGCGCGACGATCAGCAAAGGCTACGGAACGAGACCGCACGCGCAGCAGAGCAGACCACCGGCAGATCGCTGGATGAGCTGACGCAGGCCGAGCGATCGGAACTCGAACGCTTGGCCGAGCGGCAACGGGAATTGGCCGATCGTGCGCGCGAAGCCATCGATGATCTGGCCGATCGCGCTGACGATCTCCGCAGCCGCGACCCGAGCCAGGCGTCGTCGCTCGCGGAAGCGGCAGCCCGCGGCCGGGAGCAGGCACTCGGCGAACAACTCGAGCAGGCATCGCAGCAGATCGAGCAGAACCAGACGCAGACCGCCCAACGCGAGCAGCAGCAGGCACTCGAAGCCATCGAGCAGATGCTGGAGGATCTCGATCGCGCGCCGCGCAACCGCGATGAAACGCTCGACCGTGTGCTGAGCTCGGTCATCGAGTCGCTCGAGACACTCATCGCGCAGCAGGAGGAGGCGCTCGCCGACCTCGACGCAGCGGTGGCTGCGGGCCGGGCGCTCGTTGGCCTCGACGCCGGCATGATCCGCATCAACACGAACACGCTCGCGGTGCTGGATCAGGTGGAGGCAGAGCTTGCGGAGGCTGCAGCTTCGGTGATCGATCCGCTGGAGCAGGCACTGACCGGGCAGGCGTCGGCGATCCGCGCGATCCGTGACGATCTCGGCGATGCAGCCGCCGCGAGGGCAGGCGAACAGATAAGCCTCGATAACCTCATCGCTGCGCGCGACGAGGCTGAACGGCTGCAGTCGGAGGCGCAGCAGCGAGAGAACGAACGCGAACGCGACGAGCTGCGGCGGGCGTACGTCGAGGCGCTGCGAGAGCAAGTGGAGCTGCGCGAGCGGACGGATGCGTTTGCCGATCGGGATCTTGACCGGCGGACGCGGCGGACGGTGCGCGACCTTGGCGAGGTGCAGACATCGCTGCGCACGAAGCTGGCCGAGCTGCGAGCCGAGACGGATGCGCTGCAGGAATCGGTGATGTTCGATCTCGCGCACGATCGCCTGGATGCAGCGACCGAGCGTGCAGCCGAGCCTATGCGTGAAGGCCGTGTCGATGCACGCGTGCTGCGGGAGCAGCGGACAGCCGAGCGATTGCTGCGATCGCTTGTCGAGACGCTGACCGATCCGCAGGCGGGCGACGAGGACTTTGGGCAGGGGGCTGGCGGCGGTGGTGACGGCGGCGGCGGGCAGGGCGGCGAACAGGCTGACGAACCGATCCCGCCGATCGCGGAGTTGCGTTTGCTGCGGGCGATGCAGGCCGAGGCGTACGAACTGACGCGAGCCATCGACGAGGCTGCGGGCGAGATCACGACCGAAGAGCTGGGCGATGTTGCGGAGTTGCAGGATGAACTCGCGACACGCGGTCAGCAACTGCTCGAAGTGCTACAGCAGCAGATGCAGCAACAGCAGCAACAGCCGCAGCAGCCGGAGCAAGGAGAAGCACCATGACGAAGCTCGCACCCGCGTGGCTCGCGCTGGTTGTTGCAGCCGGGCTTGCGACTGCTCAGCCGGCTACGGAGCCGCAAGCCGAGCCTGCTGAAGAACCCGCCGAAGAACCGGCAGCCGATCAGCCGCTGCCCGGGCTCGATGAGCTTCTCGGCCTCGACGAAGACGAAGCGGAGCCCGGCACCGATGAAGTCGCGGACGAAGGAGCCGACGACTACGTTGATCGTGCGCTCGCTGGCGAAGACGGCCGATCGCAGCCGGAGCGCTTCGAGCGGGCGGTCGATCTGATGTCGCGTGCGGGTGCGCGGCTCGGTGCGTCGCGCGATGCGGGCCTCGCAACGCAGCGTATTCAGGAAGACATCCTGCGATCGCTCGACGACCTTATTGATGAGGCGCAGCGTCGTCAGCAACAACAACAGCAACAGCAGCAAGGCGGCCAGCAGCAACAAGGCCAACAGCAGAGCCAGCCCAATCAGCCGCGGGCGCAACAGCAACAGGGCCAGCAGCAAGAATCGCAGCAGGCGCAGGGTGAGGGCGAGCAGGAGTCGATGCCGCCGGGCCGCCAGGATGGTGCGCTGAATGATCCCGAGGCTGCGGACCTCGCAGCGTGGGGCAACCTGCCCGCACGATTGCGCGACGCGCTGGTGCAGGGCACCAACGAGACCTTCAGCACGCTGTATCGCCGCATGACCGAGCAGTATTACCGCCGCCTCGCGGAGGAGCCCGAGCCTTGATCGCATTCAACGCTGCAAACAAACGTGCGCTCGCTGTCGCTGTTGTTGCCGGCTTGGCTGCGGGAGCGGTCGCACCGGCGTGCGCACAAGACGGCGACCTCTTCACCGGGCCGGTTGTCGAGCAACAGGCTCCAACGACCGAGCGCACTTCGGCAACCAACGACCCGATACCCGACGAGCTCAATGCTGAAATCGATGCAGCGGTGACCGCGGGCATGGTGTGGCTCGCCGATCGCCAAGACGCGGACGGCGCGTTCGGCGGCGGACGCTTCGGTCGAAACGTCGCGGTGACATCGCTCGCAGCCATCGCGTTTATGGCTGACGGCCACACGCCCGGTCGCGGCGAGTACGGCGACCTCGTCGAGAAGGCCCTCGAGTACGTGCTGGATAACGCGACCGAGAGCGGGCTGATCGCGGCCGACGCCGACAACGGGCCGATGTACGGCCACGGCTTCGCGACGCTGTTCCTCGGCGAGATCTACGGCATGCTCGGCGAAGAAGGTACGCCACAGGCCGACCGCGCGTATGAAGCACTCGTCAAAGCGGTCCGGCTCATCGAGCGCTCGCAGAACGACGAGGGCGGCTGGCGATACAACCCCGTCCCGTATGACGCCGACGTCAGCGTGACGATCTGCCAGATCATGGCTTTGCGTGCGGCGCGCAACGCCGGCATCGAGGTCGATAAGCAGGTCATCGATGATGCGGTCGCGTATGTGCGGCGCTGCCAGAACGTCGATGGCGGCTTCAAGTATCAGGCGCAGGGCGGGCAGAGCGCATGGCCGCGCACCGCTGCGGGCGTCGCGAGTCTGCAATACGCGGGTGTGTACGAAGACGAAGCGCTCGACGACGGCCTCGCGTATCTCAACCGCACAGCCACGCCGGGCAGCGAGAGCTCGAACGCGCACTACTGGTACGGCCACTACTACTCGGTGCAAGCGATGTTCCTCGCGGGCGGCGACGACTGGGCCTCGTGGTGGACCGCGATCTCCGAACACATGCTGTCGCTGCAACTCGAGGACGGCAACTGGCGTGATCGCTCCGTCGGCGACGAATATGGCACAGCCATGGCGCTGATTATTCTGCAAATGCCCAAGCGTTATCTGCCGATCTTCCAGAAGTGACCATGCACAAGAGCGCATCACGACTGTCATTGCCCGCTGCTGTGATTGGCACGATGACCGCATCGGCGTGTGCATCGGACGGCGTCGTGCTGATTGATGCGCAGCTGCGCAGCCGACCGATCGAGTTGATCTCGCTCGATGCTGAGCGAATCAGCTTTGTCGATGATCTTGGCTTACGGCGTGATCGCACATTGGCGGAAGTCGCAGCCATCATCGTCGACCCTGATACTGCGATCGAACGGGCGTCCGCCTTCGGCCTCGCGGAGAGCCGATGGCTTCGCGGCTCGGGCGGCGAGCTCGTGCTCACCGACGGCCAGGTGCTGCTGGGCTCGGTCTCCGACGAACCGGCGAGCGACGAGGAATCCCTGCGCTGGTCGCACGTCGGCTTCGGCGAGATCACGCTGCCGCTCGAAGAGGTGCGGAGCTTCGCCCCGGGTATCTCGCCGCCGTCGCGGAGAGAACCCGCGGGCGCGATCGATGACGATGTCGTGCGTCTTGCCAACGGCGACACGCTGCGCGGCTTCACGCTGCTCGACCAAGGCCCGCCGCTGCGACTCATCGTCGAAACCACAGACAGCGAGACACGCGTCGAAGCGTCGCGCGTCACGCGGGCAACGCTCGCCAATCCGCTCACGCCTGCCACCGGCACGGTCATCACGCTGGCCGACGGCTCGGTGCTCGAGCTCGCGGCCGCGACACTCGTCGACGCCGGTGTGCTATCGATCGCGCCGTCGCTGCACAACAGTTCCGAGACCGGCGAAAGCGAGAGCGAGACATCGATCACGCGGCGGGTTTCACTCGGCGACGTGCGCACGCTGGTGTTCGATGCCCAGTCGCTCGTGCCGCTCGCGGAGCTTGAGCTTGTGGAGGTGAGCGCACGAGCTCAGCGCCGATGGACTGCGCAGCCGCGGGTGATCGAGAGCAGTTCACCGCTCGGCGCGCGTATCGACATGCCGGGCCCGATGTCGGCCGCGTGGAGCCTGCCCGCCGGTGCGACGCGATTTGCCACCGGCATCGTGTTGCCCGACTCGATGCGGGTGTGGGGCGATCCGACGGTTCGTGTGCTAGTTAACCGTCCGGGGCTTGAGCCACAGGAAGTCTGGTCGGGAAGTGTCGACGGCGAGTCGCCGCGGATCGAATGCGCAGCGGTGCTGCCGGGCGTCGGCGAGCGCGGCCGAGAGCTCGTCATCGAGATCGGCGAGAACGAGAACGGCCCGGTGCAAGATCGGCCGATGCTCGTGCGTCCGCTGCTGCTAATCGATCCCGCAGCCGACTAACGAGCCTTGAGCGTCGCGAGCGCGACGATCACGAGCAAAACCGTTGCGATCCACGCGCGGGCCACGATCTTTTGCTCAGCCCAACCGACCATGTGGAAGTGATGGTGCACGGGCGCACACTTGAAGATGCGCTTGCCGCCGGTCGCGCGGAAGTACGCGACCTGGATGACGACCGACGCGATCTCGAACAGGAAGACGCCGCACATGAGCAGCGTGACAAACTCTTGCCGGATGACGACCGCGAGATAGCCGATGAGCCCGCCGATGCACAGCGAGCCGGTATCGCCCATGAAGACATTGGCCGGCGATGCATTGAACCACAGGAAGCCGAGGCACGCGCCGGCCATCGCGCCCGCCATGACAGCAAGCTCCCCGCTGAAGCTGACGTGCGGCACCAGCAGCGTCTGCGCCCATCGAAGCTCGCCCGCGATGAGCGCGAGCACGAGCAAGCCGAACGCCACGACGGTGCCGATGCCGGCTGCGAGTCCGTCCATGCCGTCGGTGATGTTGACCGCGTTCGACATGCCTGCCAACATGAGCGCAGCGATAACGAGATACACGGGCAGCGACAGATAGATCACGCTCTGCGATACCACGCCGGTGAGCGACGACTCGTACGTCTTTTGCAGCGGCAGATTGAGCGCGTGCGCGAGCGAAGGTGCTGCATCGGGGCCGCTGTCGCCGAGGCCGGCGCGATACGCGAAGTAGCCGACGATCACACCGAGGCCGAGCTGAAAGACCAGCTTCTCCCAGCTATGCAAGCCCTGACGCGAGCCGCTGCGGCGGGCTGCTGTGAGCTTGAGATAGTCGTCGACCGCCCCCAGCGCGGCGGTCCAGAGCACAACGACCACACCGATCTGCACCCATCGCACGCCGAGGTCGGCCAGCAGCAGCGTGGAGATGAGAATCGAGCCCGCGATCAGCAGGCCGCCCATGGTCGGCGTGTTGGCTTTGGCCTCGGCCACGCGAGCCAGCGCATCGACATCGGTCAGGCCAGCATCGCCGACTTTGTACTTCACGAGCATCGCGATCACGCGACGTCCAAAGGCCAGCACGATGATGAGCGACAGCACAGCGGCGAGTAATGCGCGGAACTCGAGCTGATCGATCACCTGCACAAACCGCAGCAGTTTGATGTCGTCGATCCACGGGCTGAGCCAGTCGTACAACGCGATCAGCATTCGCCAGCCCCCACCTTTGATGTCAGCACGCCGTCCGCGGTCCATCGCGACTCGATTGCAGCCACCACCCGTTCCAAAGCCATGCTGCGTGACGCTTTCACGAGCACCACGTCGCCGGGCTTGAGCGCGCTGGCGATGCGAAGGGTGACGGCTTCGTCAACTCGCTCAGATGCAAGCAATAGTTTGCCGCGTGAATTACCAGCAGCCGCAGCCGTCATCGGGCCGAGCGCGACGATTGCATCCGCATGACGCTGAGCATGCTCGATGACCTCGCTGTGCAGAGCGGCCGATGCTCCACCGAGCTCACACATGTCGCCGAGCACAGCGACACGACGAGACGCCGACTGCTGCGAAAGGGTGTGCAGGGCAGCGATCATTGAGTCGGGGTTGGCGTTGTACGCGTCATCGATCACGGTGATCGGCCCACACTGTCGCCGCGTCTGCCGCATATCCGCCGGCTCATACAACGCAAGACCTTGCAGCGCAGCCTCCGCTCGCTCGCGACCGACGAGCGAGATGGCTGTCTCCAGCACGACCGCTGCATTGCTCGCGTCATGAACAGCGTGTGTTGGCAGCGTCGCCTCGCCAACACGATCGAACAAGACGCGGAGGCCTTCGTCCCGCTGAGTCACATGTACAGGCGGCTCGACAAACAACACATCGCGATCACCTGCTGCGCTCTGCGCGATGTCGTGCCAGGCATCGTCGTCGAGGTGCGGTGTGTGCGCACAGGCCGCT